>CALFHQ010000484.1 GCA_937876385.1 uncultured Pseudomonadota bacterium | reverse complement strand
CCAGCCACGACAAAGAAGGGGGCGTCGGCGAAGGGAGCTCCCAATCGGCCCGCTGCCGAAAGCTGGGCCCCCACGATGCCCACCCAGGCAGGAAGGATAACCAGGGCGGAAACCCACTTCACGGTGCTTCCCCCCGCTTTCCCCAACATGTCGGGGAGAGAAAGGGATTTCTCGAAAGGAACCCTGTGAACCAACAGGGCAAGAAGGCTCAATCCGAGGACCCCGGCGCCGAGCCAGACGAAGGCTACCCAGCCATATCGGGAGGCGAGGGACGCAGTGCCGATAACGGCGCTCGCTCCCAACATCGTTGCCAGCAACGAGAGGGCAACCAGACCCGGACGACTACTTCGCCCTGCCACCACAAAGTCCTCTACACCAGTTCCCTTACGCAGCCCGATGGCCGCCAACGGGTGCAACGCAAGAAACAACAGTAGCAACGCCAATTCCATGGTTCCCTCAAGAAGCAACTGGGTTGCCCCATCCTTACCAGAGGCAAACACCCCAGACAAGCTTCAGACTTACCCTGAGTCGCGTAAAATGTCTCGCATCAAGAGCGCATGGGTGCAAAATGGACGTTAACTCTATGGGGGGTTCGGAGGAATCTTCTGACCAATCACGAGAGAACCATGGAGGAAACCGGAATGCGTAGAGTTTGGATGACCAGAGGAAGAATGATGCGACACAGCCTCTTGCTGACGTTGCTCCTTGTCGGGTGTGGAGCGAGTTCAATCTCCACCGAGAACGTCGCTTCTGATTCCACTGCAGTGGATCTCGCCGCCAATTGGGTGGATTCCCTGGGAGCCGACTCGTCGCCAGACAGTGCCGGTGTGCCCGACGCCAGGGACGACGGGTTGGATGCCAGCGACGAGACGACCTCTTCGCCAGACGCTCTGCTACCCCCCGACGATGTGGACCACGATGGCATCCCGGACGATGTTGACAACTGTGTGGACGCCTACAACCTGGACCAGTGGGACAGCGACGGCAACGGCGTTGGGGATGCCTGCCAGCCCCGCCATGGCACCCCCGATTTCCCGTTCATACTTCCTGGAAAGGGCGACTCCGGGGACTACCACACTGAGGGCAATACCTGCGACGCCCCGTCCGATATGTTCGACTCCTACCCTCCCAACACGGTGAACGAATCAGGACCCGAGGTGGTGTACGCCTTCGCCGTGGACAAATCGGTGATATTTCACGCTGAGATCGCCTTTCCAGAACCCCCGGGAACCGACGTGGACCTGCAACTTCTCTCCTCCCTATCACCACTGGTTCTCATCCAACGGGGGCACTTTGACGTCTCCGCCATCCTGGCACCGGGGGGTTACTACCTGGTCCTTGACACCTATGTCGAAGACGGGGTGGAGATGTGCGGACCCTACCAGTTGACAGTTTCCATCGAGCCGGTGCAAGTCGAGGTGGTAGACGGCGTCATTCCCCTCTCCGGAGCCCCGTCACTTCCGCTGCAGCTTCCCTTCCATCAGGAGTTTTTCAACGACACCCTCTCGTCTGAGACCGACGAAATAGACAGCTATCCCCCCGAGGAATATGACATGTCGGGACCAGAGGTGGTTTACTCCTTCACGGTGGATCGACCGGTGCGAGTGAGCGCAGTGTTGCGCACCCCCGAACCCATGGGAGTTGACGTGGACGTGCACCTGCTCTCCTCCCTCTCCCCTCCGGTTCTGGTGGAGCGGGGCGATCGCTCTGTCTATGCCGTACTGGAACCGGGGACATGGTACTTGAGCGTGGACTCATACGTTGCCAACGGCGAGATGAAAGGGGGGCCGTACTACTTGTTGGTATCTGTTCGAGAACGACTCCACAAAGGGGAGCTGTGGTTCAACGATGCCGTGCTGTGTGCGGTGGACTACATTTACGCCAACTACGGGCTTCTGGGGTACGACAGCGCAGTCTTGACCCACGACATTTCCTATGGAGACAAAGGGGTGATTTCGGCCACCGGCGGAGCCCGAACGATGTGCGTCGCTGCGGTGATGGAGATGATGCTTCAAGGGATGATTCTCTATGCGGAAGACACCGGAGACCCATCGGTTTTCGATTTTCTCCCGAAGAGCTCTTGGGAGACTCTGGATTCCAGTCACATCAAGGCCCACATTTGGGTGAATCACGACCTGGATTCCTGGGGAACTGCGGACGCATTGCGCCACTTCGGCATGGGGGAGAACATTCCCTTCGAGGAGCTGGCGCCTGGCTCCTTTGTGAATATCAACCGTACCACCGGAAGCGGCCATGCGGTGGTCTTCATGCACTACATAGACTCCGTGGGCGACAGGGTGGACACATACGGCGACGAGGTTGTGGGATTTCGGTACTTCTCTTCCCAGGGAGGGTACGCCGAGGGGCAGGGAGGGATGGACTACCGCTACGCCATCTTCGACTCCTTTGGTGCTCTGGAGATGCCCTACAATCGAGACTTGAACATCATCTACAGCGAGAACCAGAATTACCTCAACACCGGGATGATGTACGGCCCGTCGGATTGGTCGTCGGACAAGGGGTCCCCCATCTCCTTCAAGGGAATGCCGCCGTCCAAATTCGATCCGATATTCTTTGATGGATGCACGGCCGACGATCTTGCCTGCCGGTTATCGAAGTAAGGGGAGTTACTCTGTCTCGTTGTTG
>CALFHQ010000483.1 GCA_937876385.1 uncultured Pseudomonadota bacterium | reverse complement strand
CGAGGGATGCTCCGGTGGTGTTCCTTATCAATGGACTGGGTGGCACTGTCGACACCTGGCTTCCACTCCTCAAGCACTTCAGTGGGCGGTTTCGCTTCATCTCCTTTGACTACAGAGGGATGTTCAAGTCGGGAACGCCTCCGTACAAAGACTTCTCCATGAATGCGCATGCTCGAGATGCCCAGGTTGTCCTGGACCATTTCGAGGTGAAATCGGCCATATTCATGGGCTGGAGCATGGGGGTCCAGCTCGTATTGGAGTTGCTTCGCACAATCCCCGAGACCGCCCAGGCGCTGGTGCTTTTGAACGGCACCTTCGCCAAGCCCCTGGACCGCGCCTTCCCCAAGCTGAAGCGTGTAGCGCTGGTCGGAATGGACGTCCTCGCTCTCTATGCGCCGGTTCTCAAAGCGTACGCACGCCCCCTGACCTTCTCTCGATTGCCGGTGAAGGTTGCCAAACTGGCGGGGTTCGTCTCGTCCAACCTGGACGAACGACTCTTCCTCTCCCTGGCCCACGAATTCATCCACCTCGACTTCGTGAACTTCAGAGACATTTTTGTAGCCCTGGCTGAGCACGACGCAGAAGAAGTCCTCGAAACCATCAAGCAGCCGTGCCTCATCGTCGCCGGCGAGCGAGACCTCTTCACTCCCATCGAAACCAGCCGGGAGATGACCCGCCGGATTCCAAATTGCGAGCTCCTCGAAGTTCGTGATGCCAGTCACTACGCCCTGGTGGAATACCCCGAACTTATCTGCTTGCGAATCGAGAAGTTCCTCGATGAGCGACTCCCGAAGCCGGCGCGCTGATGGGCAAACTGCTGGGGCTTCGAATCGACGTGGACACCTATCAAGGCGCCCTCCGAGGTCTCCCCTTGCTGCTCAAAATCCTGGAAAGACACAACGTCACCGGCACCTTCTTCATCCCCGGAGGGCCCGACGAATCGGCCAAAGCCTTCAAGAGGGTGTTCCTTCAGCGGGGCTACCTGACCAAGCTTATTCGCTCCCGGGCCTACCGAATGTACTCCCCAAAGACCATCTTCGCCGGGCTTCTTGGAGGAACCAAACGGATCGTCGACATCCCTTACCTCCCCTCCATTCCTTCCATGGGGCACGAGGTCGGCATCCACGGACTCGGACACACCAGTTGGCACAATGACTTTTTGAAGACCCCCCCGACCAAGGTGCGCAAACAGATGGTCCAGGCGGTGGAGGCGGTGAAGCGAGCCACCGGAACATCCCCCACTTGCTCTGCGGGCCCGGGATGGCAAGGGGGATTTACCAGCTTCGCCGTGAACGACGACATGCAGTTCTCCTTCGCTTCAGATACGAGAGGGTATTTCCCCTTTCTTCCACAGGTGAACGGATTCGATTTCTCCACCCCTCAGATTCCAACCACCCTCCCCACCCTGGATGAACTCCCCGGAGGACTTCCTCCAACTGCCGCAGACATCAAAGGAATCTTCGATGGAATCCTCCAGCAGGAGTTTCCCGTCTACACCGCCCACACCGAAATGGAAGGGGGGCCCTACCCCGATTTTCTTGAAACACTCCTGACCTTCTGCGAAGTCGAAGGGGTCGCTGTGGTTCCCCTCTCCACTCTCCTCAAACACGCCAGCAAGACCCCACTGCCACGCTGCCTCGTTGCGCAACGCCCCCTCCCGGGGCGCCCCGGAACCGTCGCTACTCAACTTCTCTGACCCTTCCTCCCCTTTGAGTTCTGGTTGCCACCTCGCAACGCAAGTGCTATAGAAGCCGGACAAGGAGTCCAATGACGAAACAGTCTGCTCACAACAGAACCCTGGTTTCTGTCGTCATCCCCGTTTTCAACGAGGAAGACAACCTCTCGAAGCTCGTTCATCGAACCGCCGAAGCGCTGAAGGAGAGAAGTTCGTGGGAACTGCTGCTCGTCCTGGACGGTTGCACCGACGGCTCGCTGAACACCGCTCTTTCGCTGCTCCACGAGGGGTTTCCACTGCGCATCTTCGACCTGGGACAAGGATACGGGCAACACCCTGCCATTCACACCGGGCTTGCCCAGGCGCAGGGTCAGTTCATTGTGACCCTGGACGCCGATCTCCAGAACCCGCCGGAGGCCATCCCGGACATCCTTGCCATGCTCGAAGACGGCGCAGACGCCGTGGGTACTATCCGCAAGAACCGCCAAGACTCGACGAGGAGGCACCTGGCATCCGCCCTCTTTCGTGGAGTGCTCACAACATTGCGCTTCCGCCACCCGATGAAGGATCCCGGCTGCATGCTCAGAGGATGGAAGCGAGAGGTGGTGCTGGATTTCCTCTCTACCGGCCAAGGTGCCCTCTACCTCCCCTTGCAGATGAACGAATTCGCCCAAACCTACGTGGAATTCGAGACGGCGCACGGCCCCCGACAGTCGGGACAGAGCCGATACTCAGCGCTGAACCTCGCTCGTCTCTTCACAAAGGTACTCACATTGAAAGATCCTCGAGGGGTCCCCTGTAGCCTGCCCCCACGCACCGTTGCGGAATATTGCAAGGGGTAGAAGGGTTGCACTGGGTTCAAAGCGACACGTTGCCCGGTTGATTTGAGGGAAGACTGTATTATACTGGTACGCTGATTGTGAACTGAGGAGGAGTTGATGAAAGAGGGACAGTCGATATCGATGCAGGCGTTGATTCTTGTAGGTGTGCTGGCCGTCGGGATATTCATTGGATTCCTGCTCAGGGGACCAGGACAGAAGTTGCCCGACATGCAACCACCGGGACCGGCGCTCTCCTCAGAGCAACTTTCTGAGCAGGTGAAAGCTGCAGTCAAAGCGGAGTTGAGTGACGCACAGGTCGCAGCGGTGAAGGAAGAGCAGCCCGTGCTTTCCAAAGACGAGCCCGTGGCAAAAATGGCAGAAGCGGCAGAAGCGACTGCGGACGCAGAAGC
>CALFHQ010000482.1 GCA_937876385.1 uncultured Pseudomonadota bacterium | reverse complement strand
GGGGAAGGAACAGGCGAATTTCATACAGACGATCCTGGGTGGTCGGCTCGAGGGAGGTGGCTCCTTTCAGGTGGGGATGGCCGACAGCCTGGTCCTCTTCGTCGCACCGGAAATTCGGATGCCTCGGCGAACCGACATTCGAGGCCTCCATCGGAATACCCAGGATTCCGATCCAGCCATGGCCGGGCCGACCGTAGAGGCTTACCGAGTTCCGCTGCTCCTTGTTGGAGCGGTCCGTCGTTGCTCGGTTTTGCCCCATTGGTTTCTGGCGGGGAATGCCGCCCTGCTCATGAACGAGAACTCCCCCTTGTCGGGCGACGCCGTGCCCCACCAGCCCCAGAAGCTGCTCGCCTATCTAAGGGCAAATGGGGTCCAATATACCTCCCTGCAAGCCATCGCTTCTCTCCTTGCCTGGGAGTTTGAGGGGAGTGAACGGAGCCTCAAAATTGAGAGGAAGGTTGGGAAGTATGGGAGAAGGTTTGCGGGTGCGCATTTTCCAATGCCCAAAGTCATCAATCGGACGCTGGCCTTTCTTGTGGTGGCGTACCTGCATGACCAAGGAAAGCTCGGTGTTGCCTGGGAGGCTCTCGCTATGAAAAGAGCGGTCGATCTGCCCGGACTTCTTGGCAATGGATACTGCGGCCTCCTGGGCTACCTGGAAGATAGACTCGGCGACTCTCTGGACTCTTCGGCGTGGAGAGACTGCCCGAAGACCCTTGATGACGAGGAATCAAAGTGAAGAACCCATACTCGATGTTTCGGCACCTGCCGGCTTTGGGAACGAATCGTATTTCCTGGAGCAGTGAGGGGGAGTGTAAATGATGTGTGCAAGGGAAAATGTTCTAAGAATGCCGCAGTTCGGTAGACGGAGATTCCTCAACCTTATCGTCGTCGTCTCTTTGCTATGCTCTCCGCTCTTGGCACAGGCCCAAGAGGTCGATTATTCCCCCGTCGTCTCTGCTGCCAAAGTGGATTTTCAGGCGGGCCGGTTTATGGACGCGGCCAGGAAGCTCCTGGGGATTCAGGACTTGGTAGATGCACAATCCCAGTGGAAGGTTCGCTATCTCATGGGCGTGTCGTATTGTTCAGCAAAGGCATACAACGACGGCTTCATCTGGCTGACGCTCGCAGCCCTGGATGCTCCCGAAGACTCGGCCTTTCTGGCCATCATGAAGCTTAGAAGTATGTGTCGGGAGCAGTCCTTCACAGGGGGAGAGGTGCTCCTCGCGGGAGTTCCCAACGACGGGGTTGGGGGGGAAGCGAGAGTTCAGGTCATGATGTGTTTGTCCAGAGCCATCGACGACGGAATCTCAGGCTCGCCGAAGGTGAAAGCCGATGACCGCCAGAGGGTTATCCCCAGTGCGAGCCAGGAGCTGGTAGAGCACCACCTGGATGTACTTGGGACCACGGGACGAAGCCACTGGCTTCTTCCAGATGATGTGCCGGACCTTCGCAAGATTCTGGGAGAGTGGCCCCGCGCTTATGTCACATCGAAGCAAGAGAATCTGTCTGTGCACTCCACCCTGGGAATGCCCTCCTCAGGGGTTGAGGAGCTGGCGAAGGCTTCCCAGCACAACCGGTATGAGTTGTCGGGCAAGTTGCACTGGTTCAACTTTGAAACCATCGACGTGTACCTTTTTGATGAGGCATTCTGGAGAGGATTCGACCTGGCAAAGTTGCTGGGAGTCGACCCCAATTGGACAGGATATTTTCTCATCGCACCCAAACAGGGAGTCATCATCTTTCGTGCCAAAGAGACGCCACGCACCGGAAGCGGACTGTCCCTCAATGGCCCCGATGCACAATGGCTGGCAGGTCAACTCTATGCCCTGCTTGCCCTGATGAATTCCCCTACAGCGCCGCCGTGGCTGGTGTCCGGAGGTGCCGACTATTTCGCAAATGTCCCAAGCATCCGGGATTCGCAATCGTGGACCTCTCCCGAGCAGTTGTTCCTGGCCCTCGTCACCCTTCCCGGAGTCTCTCTCGTGGCGCCGCTGGTGTTCCTTAATCTCCGTTGGAAAGATTGGAATCGAGTCAACAAGACCACCGCCACCGGATTTGCCGGAAAAGACCTCGGTGAACTGGCACTGCCCCTGGACATGCACCGATTCACCGCCTACCTCTTTGTCGCATTTCTGGTGAGGAATGGGTGGTTCGACCCCCTTTGGCACGCCGCAGCCCCCGGGGAAGAAGCTGTCCACGAGGATCCTCGCTTCCCCGTGGAGCAGGTGACTGGCTTGTCCACCCGGGAATTGACCCATCAGTTTGCGAACTGGATGACTGACGAAGCCGCACCGTTGCTCCTCGATTTCTTTCCTGACGAGAAGCCCTTCGGCGGGCTATGATGGCATTGTCCGTCCTTGCTCATGATGATAGGCTGGTTGAACCGAGGTTCATTACTGTTTCCCGCACTGTGCCAGGAGAATCGCCATGACAGAAGATGGGGTCGTGAGACCAAAGGACTCGAAGGAAGAAGGGACGCTGAGCCGCTGGCAGCAGCACCTGTCTCCATTTATTGTCCTGCTCATCGCTGGAACGGGTCTCTACTTTCTTATCAACAGCTCGATTGAAATGGATGGCCTCAGCGACAACATGGACCAGTTGAAGCCCGTATCCCTTGAAGTGCTGGTGCCCGACGACTTGCTGCGGGACCAGACTCTGTCCGAGGAAGGTCGAATCTCTCTGGTGAAGTGGCGCACCCTCGCTGCGGCGGAATCCGAAGTGCTCAACCGACGCTACCGATACGCCAATACCAACCTGGTGGCAGCCGTGTGGTTGCGCTACCTGGGCTTTGTCACCGGGATGATCCTCTCCCTGCTGGGGGCCGCTTTGCTGTGGGGAAAGCTGAATGTTCCCATCACGGAGTTGTCGGGAGAAGGGGGCGGAGTCAAAGGGCAACTCAAGACCTCGAGTCCCGGAATCGTCCTTTGCGTTCTGGGCGCCATGCTCATGATGACGGCCATGCTCAATCGATACGAAATCAGTGTCGTGGACAGGCCAGTTTACACCAGCGGACACAGCGGAACCGCAGTGAGTCCATCGGCATTCCCGCCTGACCCCTTCTCTGGAAGCGGAGGCCGCGGGATTGGCGGATCGCCTGACCCCAACTTGGGCTTGTTCGACGACCTCGAAAATTCCTTGGGCGGCGGAGCGCCCGACGTCGTGATGGACAGTGTCTTGCCCCCAGCCGATTGATTGGCGCAGTTTCTGAGTGGAGGTCCTTATGCGCTCGCTTGTCTCGTGGCTTGTTGTTCTGGTGTGGTTGAGTGCCGTTGGTTGCAATGAACACTCGGACGGTTTCTACACCGAAGCCGACCTCCAAAGGGACGCCGACACGCAAGCGGACTTGCCTTCGGCGGACGTCGTGATTCCTCCCCTACCCTTTGATTGGTGCTCTGCAGACACTCCCGACGACGCCTGCTATGCCCAGAAGCGGAATCCCAACTCCGACTCCGTGGCCCTGGCTTTGGCCATTGCGGACAAGCAGCTTGCACTCCACGACCCCGCTGAATTGGAATGGGACTGGGAAGAGGCGGTGCTCATGTGGAGCCTCACGGAACTCTATCGCATCACCGGACGACAGGATCTCCAGACCTTTTACAGGGGATGGATGGACCATCACATTGAGGCAGGCTACTCCATCTCCACCAGCGACACCTGCGCCCCCGCGGCCATCGCTGCTGTCTTGTACGGGGAAACCGGTGAGGAAAAGTACGCCCAGGTCGTGAACGACGCATTTCACTATCTGGACGAGGAGGCTCTTCGGACTCCCGAGGGGGGAATCAGTCACCTGGGGACTGTCTCCATCGTGACTCTCTGGGTGGACTCGCTGTTCATGTTCGGGAATGTCATGCTGGCCTGGGCAGAGCGCAGCGACGACCCCACACGATTGGACCAGTTTGCCCAACAGTTCTCAATATTCACCGAGCAAATGCAACAGGCCAACGGGCTATACGTTCATGCGGTGGATTGGGTCATCACTCCCCCGACGCCGGTGTTCTGGGCTCGGGGCAATGGATGGGTAGCTGCCTCGGCCTACCAGTATCTGAGACTGCGGACCCTGGCCGGTGATGGAGACGAGGTGGTGGCCACGGCTTCCCGGAAGTTGGTGGATGGAGCCATTGAATTGCAGGACGACTCGGGGCTCTGGTGGGATCTCCTGGACCGACCGAACACCATCTACCTGGAAACCAGTGCGGGAGCCCTGTTCGCATACGGCATGGCCCGAGGATACCGGTACGGATTCCTGGATGACTCGATCCTTCCGGTGATTGCAAAGGCAATGGATGGGGTGAATAGCCGAATTCTCTACGACGACCAGGACCAGCCAGTGGTCACCGGAGTGTCGGGTCCCACCAGCGCCGACGTTGCTGAGGAATACGCAAAGATCGATCAGGTGGACGACCTGGGATATGGAATCGGGGCTGTTATTCTGGCCCTCATTGAGACATCCGGGTTGCCCCTGGAACAATAGAAACAGTATGCTGGCGATGTGCGCTACGATGTGTCGGCACCACCGGGAGATCCACCATGATGATTCGAACCACTCTGGCCCTTTCCTTTCTGGCCCTCCTTTTGTTTTCTTGTTCCAGTTCGGAGAAGAAAGACACGGACGCTGACAGCGTTGTAGACGTGAGCGACTTGGCGAGCCTTGCGGACAGCACGGACGTCCTCGACGACGACGGCTCGGTGGATGCAGCGGACGTGTCTGATGCGAAGGTGGACGCCGCTGACCTTGTGGAAGAAGTGGAAGAGTTGCCGATGGAACCCACCGAGGCATTTCTCCAGCGGAAGGCCCAGTACCTCGCCGAATGCAGCACCCACGCTGGAATCTACGCGCAGACCTGCCACGTCCTGGAGGATAGCGGAGATTACAATGAGTCCGAACTGGACGCTGCCTTTGCCAAGCTCAACGCCCGGGAGGACACAGCGGATTTCCGTACCGCCGGGTTGGTTCGCATGCTTTACCTCGACCAGAAGACCAACGCCTTGCCGGACGAACTGCGCCAGGAGATTGAGACCACCCTGTTGAACTTCAAGTACTGGTTGTCTGAGCCTGGCAAAGACAAGATGTGCTACTGGTCGGAGAACCACCAGATCCTCTTCCATTCTTCCGAGCTTCTCGCAGGCCAACTGTTCAAGAATGAATCGTTCTCGAACTCGGAGATGACCGGGGCCGAGCACATGGAGCATGCTCAACCACTGATCATCAAGTGGCTCAATCGCAAGGCTCGCTTTGGATTCTCCGAGTGGCACTCCAACGTCTATTTCAACGAGGACATGCCGGCGTTGTTGAACCTGGCGGATTTTGCCGAGGACGAAGAGATTCGGACCAAGGCGACCATGGTCCTCGACATCATGGCCTACGACATGCTCAACAATACGTACAAGGGGTATTTCGCTACGGCCCACGGCCGCACCTACGAAAACAAACTCCTCGATGGATTGAGCGATTCCACTCGAGAAGCCCTTTGGATGATGACGGGGTTGGGAGAACACAAAGACTCCGGGCACTTCACGGGATGTTTCATGGCCACAAGCGGCTACGAGGCCCCCGCTATCCTGGAGGAAATCGCTGCGGCCACGACAGAGAGGCACGAACACAAGCAACGAGACTCCGTGGATGTTGCCGACGGTGCCGACCTGGGTATCAGCTACACCGACTTTGACGATGTCATCTTCTGGGCCGGTGGTGCAGCTCTAGCAGCACCTGCGGTGATCAATGGGACGCTGGACCTGGTGGCTACTTACGACCTGTGGGACGGCTTCCTTTTTGGTGACATCCCCGAGGACATCAAGGGGCTCGTGGTTCCTTTGGCAGGGACGCCGGCGCTGGTTCAGTTGTCCGAGGAATTGGAGGTCTTGTCTCGAGGCATCGCCCTGGAGACGATGAATACGTATACCTGGCGTACCCCGCACTACCAGTTGTCCGCAGCACAAGATTACAACCCAGGGCTTTGGGGAACCCAGACACACATCTGGCAAGCGACCTTGGACGGCGAATGCTATGTCTTTGCCACCCTCCCCAGCGATGCCTCCAGTTCGGGAATCGGCCTTGAATTTGCGACTCCGTGGGTTGGGAGCTGGCTCCCCAGAGCCACGGTGTATCAGAATGTGGGAGTCTTCCAGTACCGCACGCAGGATCTGGGAATGCTCAGCGACTACCTCGCTGCCAAAAACGCTCACGCCTTCTTCCCGAAGGAGCGTTTCGACGAGGTTCGGGAGGAAAACGGCTGGGTCTTTGGCAAGAAGGGGGATGGATACGTCGCACTGTACAGCCAGATTCCCACCAGTTGGGCCGAGGAGAGCGATGTTGAACTCCTCGCCGAAGGTTCCGAAAATACCTGGGTGGTGGAGATGGGGAGCCCCGAGGAGTACCAGGACTTCGACGATTTTGTGGCGAAGATTTCGGGAGCGGAAATCTCCTTTGATTCCGGCGTGCAGTATGTCTCTCCGTCCGTGGGG
>CALFHQ010000481.1 GCA_937876385.1 uncultured Pseudomonadota bacterium | reverse complement strand
GCATTGTTCCCCTGGGACTGGGCCACGACGGCACCGTCGGCTACCCCATCTTGTCCCTCTACCTCACAGCCACCGAGATTAAGGTTGCCCTGGAGGTCATTTGCGGTGTGGCACCCGCCTTCTCAGACATGTTCTACTTGCAAGTGTCTGGACTTCGCTTTGAATGTGACTTCGATGCAGGCCTCTTCGAAATGGTAACGGCGGTGTATCTCATGGACGAGGACGGGAAATACTCGAAGACCCCCCTCGACGTCTCCGCAAGCAACACGAAACTCTACCATGTCGCCACGAACCTCTACATCGGTGAGATGCTGTCAGTCCTCAAGAGCATGACCGGTGGCTTGCTGGCCATCGAACCGAAGAACGCAGAGGGCGACATCGCTGAAGACCTCTCCACATTGATTATCCCCCGAAAGGATGGCAAAGGAGAGTTGAAGCTCTGGCAAGCACTGTACGAATATCTCGCCCATTTTGAGGCCGGAGAGTCAGGACTTCCTGAAGTGCCACAGAGCTACAAGACCCCACAAGGACGCAACCCCATAGCCCCCGACTGAGTTTCTACATCTGCTCCACAATCGGAGACAAGGTCTCCTCCACCACACCAACAACCTGCCAAATCACCGGAAAGTCCAAGATAGGAACAACGGAGTCTCTCACGTCGACGCACGCGTTCAACGCCGTGTCAAAGCTACCTTCCGCAACCGTCGTGCTCCCATTGGCGAAATCGAACTCGCCGGTTTGAACTGGAAGTCGAGTCGCCCAGAGGCTTCCCTTTCCATCGTCTCCCAGATCAGTCAATCCCGCCATCATCACCCCGCCCTGCCCCGTCAACTCAATGGATGCTGCACCGTCGGACACCCCAGTATCGTAGCGTTTCAACCAAAGCATCCTCCCAACAGAGTCCATTCGGGCCAGCCACAGGTCATCTTGACTCGCCGTCCACCAGGTGCCAGCCCCCAGATAGCCCCCGTCGCTGAGTTGCACAAAATCAGTGAGGTCGATGCCCAGGAAGGACACAGAATTCACCCCCGCCCACCCCAGCGAACCGTCGGACTTCAACTTCACCAACAGGTTCTGCGGCCCGCCGATTCCAGCATTTCCCCCAACGATGAGGTCGCCATCCATGGACTCCAAGGCAGCATGGAGAGAGACACCCGAAAGCCCTCCGCACCCAACCAAATCCTTCGCCCACACGAGGGTTCCATCCGTTTTCAAGCGCAACACAAAGGAACCCTTCGCCGGATTTGCGGCGGGGTCAAAGGAACGACCTACCAGAACAATGTCTCCCTGATAGAGAATCATCGCAACCGGGGCATCCTGACGCCCTGCTTCCCCCCAACGCAACGACCATACGGGCTCGAGATCCTGCCCCAGAAGGGTCACCCAGACATCCTCGTTGCCCATGTCTTCGGTGACCACTGGGGCCGCCACCACCATCCCCCCGCCGGGCAGTTCAAGCATCGCCGTAACTCCCCTGGCCGCTTCAAATTCCAGCACCGGAGCAGTGGCTCTGACCACATTGCCGTCGTTGCCAAGGATGAGGCGAGTGAGAGGGGAATATCCGAAGGCCTCAATCCCTGTATCGAGAGTCGAGCGAGCCCGAGTGATCTCGAGGGGAGTCGGAATCACAGCATCTTCCCTGGTAAATCTTCGACTCCACAAGAGCGCGCCATCTTTCGACAGTTTGCTCAGCGCCGTCACGCCATCCCCAGCCAACAGCCATGTACCGTCTACCACCGGAGACAGATCCGTTCGATACCGATCCGGCTCCCAGGCAACCAACAGATTCTTCAGCAACACCGACCAGGGCTCAAAGGTTGGCTCGGTGACGTCCGGCACCTCGGCGGTCAGGGGATCGTCGATGCAGGACCCGTTGTCGAAATCCCACTCGAAGATCCCAAATTCCTTCCCCCACTGCGCCAGAGAGTATCCCCACAGTTCCAATTCAAGACCGATTTCGCCCTCAAATCCGCCCTTGAGTTCCCAGCAGGGAGTCCGGTCCGAATCCGCTTCCAGTTCAGCGTAGGCGTTGACTATTGCATAGGGTCCAAACACTCCGTATAGAGCCAACTTCAACTTCGGTCCCAGGGTCATCTTGATGTGAGCCGACTCCATGGCGGTCACTTCGATGGGATCGGGCTCAAAGGTCGGAGTGGGTGGTTGCAGATATCCGCCACTGCTCGTGCTGTAGCTCAACCCAGCGTCGAATCCAGCTTCCGCTCCCATGGACATCGTGTATCGACTGGACGAACCCCCAGACACCGTCGCCCACAACTCGATGGACGGGAAGAACAGAAGCGGTCCCAGCCAAAACTTCTTCAGGGGCTTGGTGCCCAACAGGTATTCCTCACCGAAATCTTTGGCGGCGATCCCTTCTGCGCTCATGTGCGCCATAGCGTTCGCATGGATCTCGAATCCCACCTTGATATCGGGAAGGAAATCCCCTTCCCAGACCTTGGGCCACTCGAACGCCATCCCATAATAGAAGTCAAGTCCCCCTCCAAAGGAAGCCACAACATGCACCTGGTCCTCGGGGGTGCCGTGGTCCTCATCTCCGTCAAAGGGATAGAAATCGATGTTCAATGGGCCGAAGGAATGCCCATCGTTGATTCCTTGCCGGAGTGTTTCGTAGCCGTCGGCACCGGCTCGCATCTCCTCCACCCCATCGGCCCAATTAAGTCCGTTGGGGGCCACCTCAATGGGGCGAACAAACGAGACCTTCAATTTACGGAAGGCCTTCTGGATAGGACAACGCTTCACGCTGACCACCAGGTCATCACCCTCAGTGGCGAGAGCAACAATCTCCACAAGAAGGCCATCGGGGGTCTTGTCGGTCAAGCCGGCAAGTACCACATCCCCTACCTCAAACTCTGCAACAAAAGGGTTGTCCGCTGCAAACCGAAGGATGCCTTCTTCCACCGACAAGAGCCCGGCTGCGGTGGAATCCTCGACGTAATGGGTCGTATCGAAGAGTTCGTATTCCAGAACATCCGGTCCCCACTCTCCAACGTCCGCCGAGACATCCTCAGCTCCGGAATCGGCCTCAACATCAACCGTGCTTTCTCCACTGTTACCACTGCAACCCATCCACAAAGCGACGAGCAACAAGAGCCTTGGTATCTTCTTCATGAATCACACCCTCACCGAAAGTTCCATTCGATACTACGCAGTTGTCCCCAAAAGGACAATTTGTAACGCAGGGCTGGATCACGCATTCCCTATGGCGGAGAGTCGGGAGAAGTGGAGCAATGGGGGTATTAACGACGAAAGCCGGCTGAAAAGCCGGCTTTCTTAGTCGCGGGGGCCGGACTTGAACCGACGACCTTCGGGTTATGAGCCCGACGCGCTACCATCTGCGCCACCCCGCAATGTCAAGGATGGTCATCCTACTCGCCGACAAGCCATTGTCAACCATTTATTTTCGTCCAGGGAAAACAACGGTGTCACAGCCCATCATATCGGGTGTGTTTCTGGGGGGTTAGAGCCGTGACTCAATTGAGTGATTTCCTTGAACTCTCTCGGCATGCCGTTACCATCAAGAGACCAGGGCCGAAACCGGGAGTTCCAATGCCGCTGCAAACCATCGATTGGATCATCGTATTGGGTTACATATTGTTCACGCTGCTGGTGGGTATCCTCATGCAGCGACGGGCATCCCAGGGGATGGAGTCGTTCTTCGTCGGAAACCGGTCATTCCCATGGTGGATGGTGGGAATCTCCATGGTTGCTACCACCTTTGCAGCCGATACCCCTCTTGCGGTCACCGGGATCATCGCAAACGATGGCTTGAGCGGCAACTGGTTCTGGTGGTCCATGGCCTTTGCACACCTGGCCGTGGTCTTTCTCATCGCCCCTCTGTGGCGCGACAGCAAAGTAGTCACCGACGCTGAGCTCATTGAAGTCCGCTACGATGGAAAAGCGGCCGCGGCCCTTCGAGGATTCAAGGCGTTCTTCTTCGCCGTCATCATCAACTGCATCACCATGGGTTGGGTTATCCGGGCGGTGGGGAAGATCTTTGATGCCTTCTTCCAGTGGAAGGATGTGGCTCCGGACACAATGACCAAGCTGGAGTCTCTGTGGCCCCAGGGAATGGGGGTTCGCACCGCAAACGAAGCCATCTCCATCGTGCTGATGTCGGTGGTGGCACTGACCTACGCTACATTGGGGGGGCTGCAATCGGTGGTCATCACCGACATGGTGCAATTCGCCATGGCCTTGGGCGGCGCCGTGCTCTTCGCCTGGTATGCCGTTGATCACGTGGGCGGACTGGAACAAATGACCCATCGCCTCTACGAACTCTACCCGGACAACGCAGAATCCTTCCTTTCGTTCCTTCCAGAAGGGATGGCGGGAGCCGCTCTGTTTTCCTTCGTGATGTACGTCAGCGTCCAGTGGTGGGCCAATCACAACAGCGATGGCGGCGGCTATTTCGCTCAACGACTGGTGAGCGCTCGTTCTTCCAAAGACGCCCACCGAGGCAGCCTCCTGTTCGCCATCACGCACTACCTCGTGAGGACCTGGCCGTGGGTGCTCGTGGGACTGGTGGCGCTCATCGTTTATCCCCTGGGTGCCGAGTTGGCCCCGGACGCAACCAGAGACGCCATCCAGGTAGCCGCCGACCGAGAGGCGGCCTACCCTGCCCTGGCCGTGAAGCTGCTCCCGGCGGGAGTCCTCGGACTCCTTTTTGCCTCCCTCATCGCAGCCTTCATGTCCACCATCGATACCCACGTCAATTGGGGCTCGTCATATCTGGTCAACGACCTGTACAAGCGCTTTCTCAAACCCCAGGCGACAGAGAAACAGTTGGTCCGAGCTGCTCGCCTCTCCTCTGTGCTCATTCTGGTCATGGCCCTCGCCATCACAACGCAAATCGAATCGGTGAAGGGAGCATGGGAGTTCTTCACAGCCCTCGGGGCTGGACTCGGGTTGCCTCACATTCTTCGCTGGGTCTGGTGGCGCATTTCCGCCTGGTCTGAACTCGCTGGTCTCGTCACCGCTGCCATCGTTACCGCGCTCCTTTGGGCATTGGTCCCGGAGATGGAGTACGCTCAGAAACTGGGCATCACCGTTTTGTTCTCTGTTACGACCATGCTCCTGGTGACCTTCTTGGCCCCCGGAACCCAGAGAAGCACCCTCGAAGCCTTCGTCAGGAAGGTCAACCCGCCGGGGATATGGGGACCCTACCGAGACAGCTCGATGGTGCGAGAGCACCCCGGGAATCACCTCCTGCGGCCAGTTGTCAGATGGCTTGGCGCTTGCGCAATCATGGTCCTCTCTCTTTTCGCACTGAAAACCCTGTTCCTCGGGGACACCGTTGTGGGATGGGCACTTGTGGCCGCCTCGGTAGCGGGTTGGTTCGTTGTCAGCATCAGAGGCTCTGAGGATTAGCCGCCCCGGATGCGCAAACCCTTTCCTTTCCCCTTGCAAATCCCCATCCTGCTGTTTAGAACGGGAAGCGATAGTACGATTTGGCAACAGAGGCACGCATGACCCCACAGATCCAGGAAAGAGACCCACTCCCGAAACGAGTCCTGAAGCGGACATTTCTCGTGGGCGACAAGGTCGGTTCAGGGGGAGTCTACGATGTCTACCTGGCCCGCCAGCTCTCCGCTGCAAACCGGAAAGTGGCGGTGAAGGTCATGAAGAAAGCCCTGTGCACCTCTGATTCAGACGAGGTGAAGATCCACCGAGACCACTTCCAATTCGAGGTGGGGCTCCTCTCGAACCTGCGAGGGGGTTGCTTCACAGCGCTCTTTGATGCTGGCGAATTCGACGATGCAGGGGCTCTGCGCCCCTACCTGGTCACCGACTTCCTGGCAGGCAAGACCCTGGCCGAGCGCATTCACGAAGGAAAGCGACTGCGATTGTGCGAAGGGTTGGGGCTCTTCCTGCTGGTAGCCGAAGGACTCATGGAGATGCATCGGTACGATGTTGTCTACCGAGACCTCTCCCCGAACAATGTGATCCTGCAGGAGATTTCCACCTGCTCCATTATGCCCAGACTTTTCGACTTCAGCCACGCAGGGCCCATCTCAGGATCGTTGGGAGTGGACAAGCGCAAAGGCAACTGGGTGCTGGTTGGAACCCCCCCCCTTCGCTGCCCCAGAGCTCACCGTTGGCCAGGCCGACTCCAGAACCGACGTCTACTCTCTGGCAGCAGTTCTCTATTTTGCGTTGACCGGCCAATCTCCCCTCAAAGGCAGCAACGGTGGGATGACGTGGCGAGACTACATCACAGCTCTGAAACAGAATCCAACTCTCCCCGCTCAATCCTTGCGACAGTGCGGGGTCAACGCCCCACGGCAACTGGACGAGATGCTCGCCGTGGTCCTTCGACCTCAGCCCAAAGAGCGCTTTCCAGACTTGCAGACGTTCGTCCAGGCAGTCACCGCATTGTTGTGGAAAAACCCTCAGCTGCTTGATGGATTGGAAGCCGATGCAGGAATGATGTCGAAGCTGATACGGATGTTCAAGAAGGAATAATCAACTCTCGGGGCGCAGCTCTTTGGCGTCCTGACGAACGAGGGCATCCAGCATCTTTCGATAAGACTCCATCTCCCCCTTGTTGGTACGCATCGAGAATCGAACCTCGAAGACCCCCC
>CALFHQ010000480.1 GCA_937876385.1 uncultured Pseudomonadota bacterium | reverse complement strand
TGAGTTTGTTGTACCCCCCACAAGAGCCGAAGAAATGTACGAACCGGAAACCTTCGGCCGCTCCGCATCTGAACGAGTCAAAATCGTAGAGAAGCTGCCGTAGGAGTTTTCAACTCTCCTGCTTGTTTCCTGCTGTCCGATAGCGTGCACCCCAAAGCCCCCCCAACAACAGCAACAGCAACAGCGGAGCCGGCGAAGGGGTCGAACCGTGCTGGCAACCTGTGGGGTCGTAGGGGTCAGAACCCTTGATTGGCCCTGTGGGCTTTGAGGGCCTGGTGTCGTAGGTGGGGGTTACGGTTTCTTCAATGACGTCGGATTCTTGCTCGGGCTGGTCGTCCTCCGGCGGCAAGGCCAGCACGGAAACCACCAACTTGTCGACGTCGCTGTTCACGATGCCGTCGTTCACCACCAGGCCAAGGGTCAGAACATAGCTTCCACTTTGCGATGGAGCGACGAAGCTCGGGGTAGGGGAGGTGGGATCGTCGAAAGTCACCTCGGGACCGGCCTGAATCGACCAGCTATAGGTCAGGGATTCTCCCTCCGGATCATACGAGTTGGTTCCGTCCAACTCCACCAAATCACCCGAATCCACCACCTGGTCAGAGCCCGCCTGAGCCACCGGGGGAGCGTTCAGGCTGTTGCCCACGGTGACAAATGTTAGCGACGGCTCGGAATCGACGAAGCCGTCGTTGACTACCAGTTGGATCTCAATTTCTGTGGCAGCATCCACCATGGGAGAGAGGAAACGGGGGGTGGCAGTGTCGAAATCCACCAACTCCAGGTCCATTTCAGATATTACGGTCCAGTGGAAGGACAGGGGATCCCCGTCCAAATCCGAAGAGGCGCTCCCATCCAGGGTCACCTCGACATCCTCATCCACTTCCTGGTCGGCTCCGGCATCCGCCACCGGCGGTTTGTTCTCCTCACAGGCGTGGGCTCGGCACACATAGTCATCAAAGCAATCTTCAGGAGCCTGACACTCGTCTGCGCAGGTCAATTCATCTGCGCAAACGGCGTAGGGTTCGCAACTTTGGGTCATGGGCTCGGCCGAAGCGCCACAGCTCCCCGCCCCGTTGCAGACCTCCTGGAACTCCAGAATCCCTTCGTCGCACACCGGCTCCCCGCACGGAGTCTCCGCCGGCAGGGGGGTGGTCTTGCACCCAGCGATGGTTTCGTCGCACTGGGCAGTCTGGCAGGCTGTATTCAGGTAGGAGCAATCCATTGGAGCCCCGGGAATGCAAACTCCGTCTACGCAGGAGTCGCTCTCGGTACAGTGAAATCCATCACTGCAGGGGGTGCCGTCGAGGACGTCGCTCCACCCGTTGACTTTGAAGTTCGACTTGCACAGGAGGCACGGGTCGGTGGGATTCGGGTCTCCGTTGCCATAGCAAATCGAGTTGATGAGGCAGTATCCAAAATAGAGGGAGTACGTCGGTTCTCCCGTGTCGGGATTGCACTGGTCGTGGGTGCATGCAAGCCCATCGTCTGGAATCGGGAGGGGGGTCAGGACGCATCCGTCCATGGAAGCCTGGGGACTGCCGGGATTGCATTGTGCACTGAAACAGAGTGGGGCCAGGCAACGGGTGTCGTCCGGGACGTGGACAACTTCGTCATCAGATTCGTTGCAGAGATCTTGGGTGCACACCACACCATCATCGATATCAAGGGGGGTAGCGACACAAGTCCCGGAAGCTGGCTCGCATTGAACCGTTCCGTCGCAGAAGGTTGCGTCCAGACACTCCACGACGGTTCCGGGGACCACTTCACACAGGCCGCTGTCCGGATTGCACTCCAACGACCCATTGCACAGGTCTTCGTCATCCTCGCAGGTTACGGCGACGAATTCGCAGGTCTCTGTGAGCGGATTCCAGACGTCCTCGGTGCACAAGTCACCATCAAAACAGTTCCCTTGTGACAAGTCCGAGTGAAGAAGGCAGAGGCGATCCTCCAGGTTCCATACGCACCCATCCACGATTCGAACGACCTCGCCGTTTGCAGCGACGCCGCATAGCGATTGACTTCGACTCTCTGGGTTGGGGTAGGGGATGAGGGTTCCCTGGGACCAGTGGACGTCCGGCCCCACGGCCAACAGCACCGTGTCCTCGCCACTTCCGCTGCCAGCCAAGGTCAGCTCCATTGCGATGTACAGAATCTCGTCGCTGGGGAAAAACCAGAGTGGCTCCATTCCCAGGATCTCTTGTCCCTTCCATTGGGAAATTTCGGTGGAGACCGTGTTGCCGTGCCAGACACCGCTGTCGTCCAGACGCCAGTGGCTCACGGATTCGTCCAGACTCTCACTGCACATAAGGACAATCTCCCCCGTCACTCGGTCCTTGTCCACCCACCACTCCATCGTAGAGAGGGAAACCGTGCACCGGGGAACGCAGTTTTCCAGGCTGTACACACCATCCACGTCGCAGAACTCGACTTCGGCTGTGAGTCCCGACGGCGAGGTGTTGCCCAATCGGAAGGCATGGAGTTGTCCGTCTGATGTCTCGACGAATTGGGGAACGTCGTCGTGCGTAGCGACTTCGCTCCAAGCGCCAGAAGACCTTCGGAACAAAACGCTGTTTCTGACCCCATTCTCCTCGTACTGAACCTGAACGTACGGAAAACCACCGAACGTGAAGGCCCCACCACGGCTTGCATCCAGGCGGGGTCGTTCATCCTCCATCAGCGTTTCGAAGGTCCCCAGCACTTGCCAATCGGTGAGAACTCCCTGTCGTGTAATTCGGATACTCGCTTCAAAGTCGCAGGGCACCAGGTCTTGTGGGTTGCAGTTGTACAGAGGCACCGCCGCAAACTCCAGAAGCCAATCGCCATCGGTGACCCCGTCTAGGCCGGGATTGGTCGCATAGTCCGGGACGGTTTCCTCGGAGGTGTTGAGAATCGTGGTACCGTTCAATACCAACGTTGAAGGCGGGGAATAGCGCAGAAAACGAGCGGAACGGCGAACGTGAATATCACCTGCCTCGGTCCACGCCAGACGATCCTGGCGAACGAAGGCCAAAGCGTCTCCGTCCCGCACCATTCCGTCAAATTGGGTGTGAGCCACGGGGTCGGTGAGATCGCCTGAGACAACTTGAGCCAACTGACTCCCCGGAACGACAACAGACCCCCAGGGAGCCGGCGAGTCCGGGAAATTCACCCGGATTCGAGGGGATACTCTGAGCACGGGGTCCGCCCCGCTGTCAATCTTGGCATACAAGAAAAGCTTGTCTCCAGCGTGGGTTGCCGGCAGTGAGGTCTCGACCTCGACGTCTTGGTCGCAGACAAACGATGTCACCGGCCTGAAGAGGCTCTGTGCCGCATTGGTCCAACCCAATTCGATGTGCGTGCCCGCAGGAACACCAGCCAGTAGAAGGTGCACCGGTACCGACTCTCCCTCCAGCACAAACGTGTCGTTGAGGGTGGGAGAAAGCCAGTAGATCTCCGGCCCCGCTGAGTCGCTCAAGGCCACCGTCTTGGTCGTTTGTACCATGTTCCCCAAGGCATCCCAGACCCGCAATCTCAACTCCAGAGAGTTTCCTGGCGCCAGATATCCCGGAACGGTCCAAAGAAGCATCTCTTCCACCTGGAAGAGGCACGCACCGGCCTCACCAGCGCCAGAGCTCCCACCGGGTACAGGCAACCAGTTTCCACCCACGGGACGCCACTCCATGGCCCACTGATTTACGGCGAAGTCATCCTCGAAGCGGTAGTCCACGAAGTAGCTTGAGCCAGGAGCTATCTCGTCTTGTTGGGCCCCTTGACCCAGCACGTCAAAATAGGAAATCGTGGGCCCCGTCAGGTCGGCACCATACAAACCGGATACCGAACCTTGGTCCTCCCCGAAACCGGTTGCATCCACAAACCAGATGGTCAGGCTCCACTGGCCGGGCAGCGCAGGGAGCGCAAATTCGTCCGGGGAATCCAACGTCACGATGGTGGCCTGACCAGCGTTCAACGCAACCTCTCGGGGGGAAGAAAACGGAATCGCAACAGGGTCTTCTGGGGTGCTGCCTGCGGGATGGAGAGCAGAATACAGCGTTCGAATGCCCCCCTGCATGCCGGTGTTTCGGATCTGGATGTCTGCAATGAAAGGGTCGCATCGAGTACCGGACAAGGAAATCTCGAGGGTTACATCTTCCACTTCAAAGGTCGACCAGGACGGGTCCACGGCCCACATACGAGATTCCGAATCCACCCACTCCGATTGGTTCTCAACCGAACGTGTGCGAACCTTGCACTCCATGGCAACGCCCGGTTCAAGCTGGCCTGTTGCGACCTCGGTGGCCTCTGAAAAGAACGAAACGAAGTGCCAGGATTCCTCTCCCTGGCGACAGAGCAGCGCATCCAATGTATCAAAGTTCGTGGAGGAACCACGTTCCCAGGTGATGTGTCCGTCAAAATTGGGTAACATGACGGTCGTGTCCGGGCTCAGGATGGTGCCTGGAACAATTTCCGCCCGAAGAGGCCCGGAGGCCAACAAGCACAGGAAGCCGATGGCAATCGATGTGACCCGGATGAACCGCATATCCTTCTCCACCATTAGTAGTCGTCTTGTTGGGACAGTCTGCTGCCGGGCCAGTCTATCATGGAAGGATTCTGGATTCCATCCCATCAAGGGAATCGCAGGAGGGATGGGACTTTGAGGGGACTGGATTTCAAACGGTGGGCGCTGGAAGGGATTCGAGGGTACGGAGAGGACCCCTGGTTCTTCCTCAGAGAGCTGGCACAAAACGCCCGGGACGCCGGGGCTACCCGAATCGACGTCAGGGCACACCGAAGCATCGAAGGGATGGAGGAGCTGACCTTTGTGGACAACGGTCGGGGCATGACCTTCGAGGTGGCCCGACGCTTCTTCTTCCGTCTCTACTCCTCCAACAAAGAAGGAAAGGGAAACCAGGCCGGGATGTTCGGTATCGGCTTCTGGTCCGTTTTGAGGTTCGAACCGGTCCGCATCAAAGTGGACTCCCACTGCCGAAAGGGGCGCTGGGCGGTGGAGCTTGACGAACGCTTTGAGCCCACCCCGATGCCCTCTGAACTGGTTAACAATGGCACCCGAATTGTCCTCCATCGACGTCCTCGATTCAAACACGAACCCGAGTTCCAGGAAGAGGTCGAGAAGGGGCTGCTAAAGTGGTGTCGAGACCTGCGCCAGGCGACTCGCCGCTCTCTTCCCCTCAAGGTGTTCTTCAATGGTGCGCAGGTCAGTAGAGACCGTATGGAACTCGATACAGCCGTGGCCTACTCCTTTAGTACAGAGCATGTGGAAGGGGTCGTGGGGCTCGGCGACTCACCCCAAGTCACCCTCCTTGCCCGAGGGCTCCCCGTGTGGGAAGGGCATTTCCTCGACGAACTGGCCTACAACCCGAAAGATGTGAAGTGGAAAGGGGAGGGAGCAGACGACATTGCCCCAGTCTTCCTCTTGAACGGAAACAGGCTGGATGTGGTCATGTCCCGAAACGCCGTGGTGGACAACCGACACCTCGCCGAAGTCCGGGAAGCTGCCTCCAAAGCCCTTCAGCGTCTTGTGGACCAACAGTTCGATTCTGTCTCAGGCGAATCCCTCTGGCAAATCCGATTGCGCAGAGTCCTCCGAACGCTTGGCCGCTCCCCCGCTCGCCTGAAGAAGTTGGCCGGGCTCTTTGCCGTCTTGCTCCTTCTTGCCACGGCCCTCTTCTTCTGGGATGGATGGAGGGGCTCGAGGGTACCTGAAACCGACAACGAAACGGCCATCGGCGATTCGCAAATCGCCACAGCAAAGAAACCACCCCCTCCAGTCCGCTCCAAAACTCGTGTGACCTACCGCTCACTGGCGTGGCTTTCCCGATATTCCGGGGCCGTTGCTGACCCCCCGGTGCTCCAGGGAGCCCTGCCAACGTTCTCATACCGCCCCCAAGAGGACGGTTACCTGAAGCTCATCTCCCCAAACCGGTGGAGTGATGCCGACGGATTCGTTTCAGTCAGCGCACCCCTCTCACCCTGGCCAAAGACAAAGGTCCAGGAGTGCGCCCCTCCCTGCTTCGAGTTGAACCTGGAACTCACCGCCCTGAAAGAGCGGGTAAACCTCCCCGTCTTCTCCGGAACCCGAATTCACCCCGCCTCTGTCAACGTGGAAGGGAGTGCCCGATGGAGCCTTCAGCAATCCCCCTCAGGCGACCCCGTCCTCCGGCTTGACTCCCATGCCACTCGGGTCAGCTACCAGTGCTCCGACTCATCCTCTGCCTCCCCCTCCACCGTCTTTGCCAACGGTCTCCCAGACCCGGGAACACTCCCTTCCAGCATCGCCGAGGTGCTGCAAGAAACGTCCAATCGGACAACCTCCGAGATTGTCCTCCGGGTCTCCCAGTTTGTCAGCAAGCAGGTGACCTACGACAACTCCCCCAAAGCCGTGGAGCGATCCTCAACACAACTCAAGTCTCACCCCTGGGTGGAAGCGGTGCTGTTGGCTCGTGCCGGGGATTGCGACGTCCTGAACGGCCTGGCCACCCTCCTTCTTCAACTCTCGGGGGTGCCCGCCCGCCTCGCCGTCGGCTATGTCGGCAAGGCGGGGCGAATCGTCGGCGGACTTCATGCCTGGGTGGAATATTTCGATGGCGGGTGGCAGATTCTTGACCTGGCTCGCACCGCGTCCATTCCCGAGACAATCCCTTATGCGGAGGGATCCTCTGGCCGCGCCCCCGTTTCTCCTGCCAGCGCAAAGTCCAAAGCCACTGCCGACATCGAGACAATCGCAGACAGTGACACAACCAACGGGGCAAAGGACACAACAAAGCCCACACAGAGTTCCGCAGTCCATGTCGCCCCCATTGGTTCCACCAAACCCAAAGCGAAATCCACCCCACCGCCGGCAGTCTCAACAGAGAATCCTTACCCTGCCTTGTTCCTCCTGAACTACTGGCCCTGGGCCGTCGCAAGCGCTGTGCTTCTCTTGCTGCTTCTGGTGCTGCGGCGCCTGCAAACCGGCAGATTCTCTGGAAGCTTCCGAGCCCCCGAGGAATCCCGGGAAGCCGAAGAACTCCTGGTTCGAGTCCTGCGCACAGCCGACAAAGAGGCGCTGGTATGGCGCCACGCGTCTGATCTCAATCGGCGCCCGGTACTCCCTGTCCTCCATGGCCCCCGAATCTCTCTGGAACGGGCCCGTCGCCTGGGGTCTGCCGGGGGTCTCTTCCTGGCAAGCCTGTCAAACCCCCTCGTGCAAAGAAGCCAGGCCGTCAGAAGGGTGACATTGGATCGAGACCGCCGCCGGTTTGCCTCCCTCATCCAGAGGATTCCGGGGGTTATCGATTTGGACCGCCTTCTGGACATGAATCCCCAGTTCACAACCGACCTCTTAGAACCCATCCCACAAGCTGTTTTCGACAAGCTCGAAGCCTTGCTTAAGGAAGCAGGGCTGGGGACCCTGCGATTTGCATGGACCGCCCACACCGATGCATCGACCCTCTTCGTGAACTTCCCACAACCTCCCGCCGGCGAAATCCCCTCCCGGTTTGTCCTGGTCCCAGTGAGGGGCGAAGCATTCCTTCGCACGGTTCGGCACCCAGGCAGCTCTGACCCACTGTTTCGATTGGCGTCGGGAATCGTGGAAGGAGT
>CALFHQ010000479.1 GCA_937876385.1 uncultured Pseudomonadota bacterium | reverse complement strand
TACAAGGCACTTCGGAAGTTGGGCATCGACAAGAGCCGACTGGAGTACCTCGGAATGGGTGAGAGCAAGCCGGTAGACGCCGCAGATGAGGCGCGACGCCGCAAGCTCAGCCGACGAGTTGAATTCGAAATCGTAGACTAGTCGCCCCCCCTCTCCCCCTCCGAATCGTTACCCCTTCGTTACAGTCAAACGCCTTGGCATTCGCTACACTTGACCTCTGCAAACGGGGAGGTTTCCAATGCGATGGTCAGTTTTCCTGGTGAGTCTGGTTTGCGGTGCGGCGCTCTGGGCAACATGGCCCGATAAGGAAATCGAGCAGGAGGTTCTGGCCTCCCCACCCACTTCAAAGTCCCCTCTGGCAGAGAGAAGCCAGGCCCTATCGAAGGAATACGGAAAGAAGGGGTTTGCCGTGGTCGTGGAGCCACCCTTCGTGGTCATTGGGGACGAGACCCCGGATCGGGTAAGACAGCGCGCTGAACGCACCGTTGGGTGGGCTGTGAAGCACCTGAAGGCACTGTACTTCGAAAAGGACCCTGTGGAAGTCATCACCATCTGGCTCTTCAAAGACTCCGACAGTTACACCCGAAATGCACAAGAGTTGTTCAACGACACGCCGGGGACTCCTTTTGGGTACTACTCTCCCAGTCACAAGGCGCTGGTGATGAATATTTCCACCGGCGGAGGCACCCTCGTTCATGAGATCGTCCACCCATTCATCCGGGCGAATTTCCCCGACTGTCCCTCGTGGTTCAATGAAGGATTGGCTTCTTTGTATGAGCAAAGCGGCGTTCGAGACGATCGCATCGTCGGACTGACAAACTGGCGCCTTGCGGGACTCCAGGAAGCAATCGCCGACCGCAAGCTCCCACCCTTTGAGACCCTCATGAGGACCACCACCGAGGAGTTCTACGACGAAGATCCAGGAACCAACTACGCCCAGGCGCGCTACCTCTGCTACTACCTTCAAGAGCATGGGAAGCTGGTCCCCTTCTACAAAGCCTTTGTTCGCGACGTCGACCAGGACCCCACGGGATTAAAGACCCTCAAGACAGTCCTTGGAGTCTCGGATCTGACGACGTTCCAGAAGAAATGGGAGAAATGGGTGTTAAAGCTGACCTTCTCGTGAGCCTCTTTAGTCCTCGAAAGGAAGCCCCGGTCGGACCTTGATGACCTGCTCTTTGCGGATGTGAACCGTGCCGGGTTTTGCACCTCTGGGTTTTGAGACATTCCGGGCCAAGGTCGCCGACACGGCCACCTGTCCCCCTTGTCGCATCTTGCTGTGCCACGCAGCCACCGCGGCCGCGGCCTGCAACTCTTCCTTACCGGCCTCCGCACCCTCTTCGTGGCGCAAGAGCACGTGGGAACCCGGGGTACCTCGAACGTGAAACCACCAGTCATCGGGATGGGCATACTTGATGCTCAAGAAATCGTTGTCTCGGTCCGTCTTCCCGGCCATCACAATCCACCCACCGGGCAAGTGGTAGACCCACATGGAAGGTTCCACCGGACCCTGGTTCTTCCTTGCTGCAGACACGACATTCCTCCCACTTCCAGCGTTTCCCCGACAGTCTATCCTCAAATCATCGTCATTCAAAGCGCGGGTCGAATTGACCCAAGCCCATTTGGTCGAGTAGACTGAGCGTCGCCGACGGAGGAAACCATGTCTACATCTTTGATTCGACAACTTGTTCTGGTAGCCGGAGTGCTCGCTTTTCTGAATCCGGGAACGGCCTTGGCCGACCCACTCCTGGCAGCGGG
>CALFHQ010000478.1 GCA_937876385.1 uncultured Pseudomonadota bacterium | reverse complement strand
TCTACGGCCTGTTCCAGGACGTACGTGTATTCCGCCATCAACCGGACGTTTCTTGCGGCCAGATAGAAGACTGAAAGGGTCGCTGTGTGGTAGTCGAGGTTTTCCACGTTGCCAACCTTGTAGTCAGACTTGAACAGGTTGTAAAGGGCCGTGACACCCCAGTTGCTGCGGTCGGCGTCGGGTTGGAAGATGAGCTCGGCCATGACGCCGTGGGAGGCTGCGGAGGTGGCACCCGTGGGGGCGAAGTCTGGGTTCTCGTCGGTTCGATACAGGTAGACCCCGTTCAGTTCAAAGGGGCCTAGAAGGGCAGTAAGGTCGCCACCGTAGTAGGTGAACATGTTGTCCACCTTCTTGGTCGTTGGGGCATCTGTTGTGCCGCTGTCGACTTTGCGTCGGTCCATACCCCAATACACGAAGCCCCCGAGGCGGAGGTGTTCCCCTAGGTCTTGGCTGACTCGGAACATCACGTTCTTGAACTCGTCATCGTCAAAAGCTTTGTAGACGTCATCGGCAGCACCAATTCCGTTTCCGTTGGCCACCGTCAATACGAGGTCAAGGCCGAACTCAAAACCATAATCCAGGATGAGCCCTCGCTCGTACGAGAGGTTTCCCTTGGCGTCCCCTGGCTTGATCTTGAAAATTTGATAGTTCTCCCGGGTGAGACGAAGTTCTCCCTTGATGATGGGGTCTGCCATGGAGAACTGTCCCATGGTGAAATTCAAGCCGCTTCCAAAGAGGTCTTTGACGTAGATGAAAGCGTCCTCCAGCCCCGCAATCTCACCCCGTTCGGAGAGGAAGAAATAGAAGTAGTAGCTGACCTTTTTGGAAATGGGTCCGCCACTGATGATCTTCAGGTTGAAGGGCGCCTTGATGTCGTTTGTGGGCTCACTATCGTGCTCGTAGGTGCCATAGAGGTCAATTCGGAATCCGATTGGAATGAAGCGAGTCAATACCAGCATATCGTCGCCGGTGTTGATGTCGACCCCTCGCATTTCCTTGTCCGGGAGGCTGAATCCGTTGGCAGCGAATTCGTCTCCGTAAGGTTTCAACTTCGGGAAGGGTGCGTGACAGGTTTGACACGACATTCTGTATCGTCGAGCGAATCCAGGCATCGTGTTTCCTGTGCTCACCACCAGGAAAGTGAATGCCAACCCAACACCGATTCCAACCAACAGTGCCCTGCTCCTCATGCGCTTTCCTCCTATGGAAGTACCTCAATGGTTGTTGAATACTCGTTGATCAGCCGGTCTTTGTAGTACATCTCGGGGACTTTCAGAAAACGAGCTACGGAGTCCACGAGGAGCCGGTAGTTCAGTGTCGCCGTGATTGTCACCGGGCCCGGGGCAACCTCGTAGGGGATCTCCCAGGTGTAGGTCTCGATTTTGTCTTCTCGAGGCCCCACACGGTAATCGACTCCCAACTTCGCCGTGTTCCATTGCGCCACGGTGACGTTGCCCTGTTCATCGAAGTACGGCATGCGGAAGATGCGGTCCCCCTCGGGTACGTTTCCATCCCTGGGCAGGCCGTTCCACTCTGCCGGCAGGTCCATCATCTCTTTGAAGTCCTGGTAGGCGAGAGCCTTGGAAGCGATGGTGTACTCTTCCCCCTCAAAGCCCTTCTTGTCCACGGGGAGATGGTAGACAGTCCCCGCTGAATCGATGGCTTCGACGTGGAGATAGAGGAGACGGTCCTCGACGCTTCCGGTGGGGATCTTGTGTCCCGCTTTCTGATTGAAGACGTGGGCAAAGAAGGTCACAGCTTCCCCTGCCGGGACCTCTCCCATGTTGGGGTGCACCACCACGTCAATGGCCCCTCGAGTCTTTGATTCGATGTGTGCGCCGTGGAAAAGGTGCTGGCGCATGTCATCGTAGGTTTTGCCGTCGGTAAGGGCGCGTCGTCCTTCTCCCTTTGGCATGTGGCATTCGTGGCACTGAACTCCTTCCTTGGAGTAGGGACCTTCCAACCACTCGTTGTACGTGGACTTTACCCAGATACCCCACGGGTTCTTCTCGTTGTGGCAGTTGGCGCAGAACTTCGCCGCCTTGTGGATGTCGGTTTTCACCAGATCGTGAGCTGGTGAGTTGTTTCCTCCACGGCTTCCGTACTTCGTTCGTCCGGGATTCACGTAGTAGCTGAAGTTGAACAGCGCAGATTCATTGTACCCGGTAATTGTGTGGCACACGTCACACGACACGGACTCGTTGGCTCGGCTGTTTTCCGACGGTCGAGGGGGCGGAGTGTCCCCTGCCATGAACGCTACTGGAGTGTGGCAACCGTTGCATCCGTCGGCGACGGGCTTGAACTTGGGATTCTTCTTCGAGTGGGCAACGGCCAGTTCAAAGTACTCAATCTCGTCCCAGGGGGAATCATACGCCTTGGACATCCAGCTCTGATCCCACTGGTAGTAGATCTCAATGTGGCACTGTCGACACTTCTCGGGCCGCTCGAAATCGTCATACTTCTGTGTGCCGTGGAGTGCATCGCCAAACTTTGGAAGCTCTCCCTCATCGGCTGAGACCAATGCAGCAGCAGCTATCGCCAACAGAAACACCATCGCCAAACGAAGTTTCATTCATCCCCTCCCCGCAATCAGCACATTCCCGACGGCTTGAACTGAACAATCAAGAGAGTCCGCTAAGCCGTGAGTTACTACCCTTCTTATAGGCCATTTCCTCATTGTTCACAACTTGTGATTCTCGAAACCCGGGTCGATTCAGGCTCAGAAGAAGGGGGTTGAGTCTCACTCGACAAATGGCAGGTTCGGCGCTATCCTGCCTGCGAAGTCTACCCGAGAGGAGGAGGACCACGATGTTGACAGGGAAACGGTTATTGCGGGTTCTGGTTGTGACGATACTGGCCTTTTCGGCCAATTCATGCAGTTCAGGGAATGGGGACGAAGGGGATGTCTTTACGGATGTGACCGCCGATGGCAGTGTGGATGTCACCAACGACATGTTGGACGATTCCATGACCGAAGACGGCGACTCCTCGGTCCTTCTCGACGGTGTGGAACCCGAGGTTTCTCCCGATGCGATGGATATCAACTGGGATGATGTGGCAGCGGTTCAGCCCAGCGAGGTTGGGCAGGTTGTCATCACCGAGTTCATGGCACAGTCTCAGGGTGGGGCGGACTCCGGTGAATGGGTGGAGTTGTACAATGGCTCTGACCAACCGGTGGATCTGAAGGGGTGCTCCCTTCACGACGATGAGCCCGACAATCACATTATTGCCCAGGATCTTCGGTTGAATCCGGGGAGCTATGCGGTGCTGGCTCGCAGCGCCGATCCTGTGGACAATCACGGCCTGGAGCCCGACTACATCTACTCTTCGTTTACCCTCAACAACATGGGGGACCAGATCGTCTTGACCTGCGGCGACACGGAAATAGACCGGGTCGACTACGGCGTTGCCTGGGTGACCCTCGGGCGCTCCATTCAACTAAGCGCCGACAAGTACGACGCCACGTTGAACGACGGGATGAACAACTGGTGCGACGGCAAATCCAATTACGGAGTGAAAGGGAAGCTGGGGACCCCGGGTCTGGAAAACTACATCTGTCCCGAGGTGGCTCCTTGCGAAAACAATCCGTGCACGAACCCGCTTCCGGCGTCTTGCGAGGACGAGGTTACGGTACTTCGCTATGCGTCCCCCGGGACGTGCACCGAAGAAAACGGCCTTGCACACTGTGAGTATGAGTCTGAAACCGTCGATTGTGCGGTGGAGTTCAAGGTGTGCCTGAACGGGCAATGCGTGGACGCACCCAATCCGTGCCTCCCCAATCCGTGCACAGAACCCCCGTTGAACGTTTGCCAGGGAGATGGCCTGACTCTGGTGAGCTATGCCAATCCGGGAACTTGCGAAGTCGTCGCCGGGGGACCCTCCTGTTCCTACTCGGAGACCAATTCGGATTGCTCTGACGATGGCAAAGTCTGTGAAGATGCCGTGTGCAAGTACCCGGGCCAGGGGAATGTCCCAGCAGTCGGGGAGATCATCTTTACTGAGTTCATGGCTCGCTCGCAGGGTGGAACCGATCCGGGAGAATGGGTGGAATTCTACAATCTCACTGATGGATACCTTGATGTCGGCGGGTGCAATCTCAAGGATGACGATAGCGACCTCTTTGAGTTCCCAACCCCCACCATCCTTCCCCCGTTGGGATTCGTGGTCATGGCACGCTCGTCTGATACCACGCTGAACCACGGATTGGACGTGGACTACGAGTACTCCGGCTTCTCCCTGAGCAACACCACCGACGAATTGGTTATTCAGTGCGGCGACACCATCATCGACCGGGTGGCCTACGACGGCACCTGGGTGGAGTTGGCAGCGGCCATTCAACTGGATCTGGATGCCTTTGATTCGGTTTCCAACGATGAGCGTGGAAACTGGTGTCTGGCTGAGACGACATACGGAACCGACGGCATGCTGGGCACCCCGGGAGAGGACAATGTCACGTGTCCAGAGCCTCCCGCAATCGCTTGGTGCCGGCTGGAGAGCCCAGATTTCATCGAGGACTTTCCCGGAACGTTGATGACCTTCGTGGGTCGAGTGGAAGTTCCTGGAGTCACCGACAAGACCGCTGGGGTTGACTC
>CALFHQ010000477.1 GCA_937876385.1 uncultured Pseudomonadota bacterium | reverse complement strand
CGGGAGAGCAGCGGAGACATCATCGCCAGTGTGAAGGGCTTCTGGGAGTGGCGAGGATGGTCTCCCCTGCGCGACTTCCCGTGGTCTGCAAAACCGACGATGCCATGGCAGCTTCCATAGCCTTCCTCCACGACATGAGAGGGGAAGCACTGCGTCAGGCAGGGACCCAACGCACTCAACTGGCTGTTGTGGCGGATGATGCCGTGCGAAATCTGGTGACCCTCACCATCTTGACCCTACTCATGTTGGCCTACGCAATCTTCCGATACCCCCGGCGCCTGGTGGTCCCACTCGAGCGCCTGGCCGGCTACCTGAAGCAGGTGGAGGGAGGACGCACGGATGTTGTCGTGCCCTCCTTTGGAGTCAAGGAGGTGGACGCCCTCGTGAAGTCCCTCAACAACGCCCTGGCCAGTCAACGAGAGTTTGACGCCAAGAAGCGCGGGCGGATCCAACAAGACCGAAATAAGCTGGAGACCCTCCTCGAACGCCTCAACGTTCCCGGCGCTATTCTCGACCTCGGATTGCGCCTGGACCTCTGCAACCCGCAGTTTCGAACCCTCTTTTCCCTTCCCACCGGGTGGCACATGAAACCCCTCTCCGATTTCCTCGAAGTGGGAGCTGAAGGGCTGCGGAAAGAGGCGTCCTGGGTCGTCTCTTCCCGAACCCGTCGCACGGTGCAGCTCGTTATTGACAAGGGGGAGAGTCGAGTTACGCTCAATGCAGAGATCGTGCCAGTGCAAATTGGGATCGGTGACGTCACCGCCTTGATCCTGCTCCTGGACGAGACCAAACAGCCCCAAACATAGCGCCAGTTTCGTAGAGTTATCCACAGGTTATCCACAGGCAGACGGATAGCGAAGAAACCGGCACATCCTCGAAATATGTGGCTCTGGAGCACTTTTTCCTTGGTCGGACAAACAAAAGAGCTGGACCTGTGGATAACTCTGGAGATCCCGTCCATCGAGGCCGCCGGCAGGGGCCACAACGACCAGGACATGCCGAGATCGTAGCGCCCCAATGAAGCCCCTCTTTTCCAAACGACGTCCACCGTCAAACCCCGGGCCGAAACGCATCGGCCATCTCAACCCTCCACACCCCGCACGGTCCTTTCTCCCTGGAACACCTGTGTCCCTCGCCCCTTCACCTTGCCTTTACAGCCAACCCGATGGTAAAGTGTCCCGGTGATTGCTCGCCGTACCAAGACCGCCGTGGTTATCGGTGCCGGACCTGCCGGATTGGCGGCCGCTGGACTGCTCCAGCGCCGCGGAGTGGCGACCACTGTCGTCGAACAGAATCCCCAGACCGGGGGACTCTCCCAAACCTTTAAGATGGGAGCCTACCGGTACGATATCGGTGGGCATCGCTTCTTCACCCCGGATACCGAAATTCACGATTTCGTGGTCTCTACCCTGGGGGCCGAAGGGGTGTGGGTCGACCGAACAAGCCACATCTATCAAGACGGACGCTTCTTTGATTACCCCCTCTCAGCCATCAACGCAGCAGTCGGCATCGGGCCCACGGGGATGGCTCGAGCCGCC
>CALFHQ010000476.1 GCA_937876385.1 uncultured Pseudomonadota bacterium | reverse complement strand
TCCCATTTGCTTCTTGGCTCGCTGGTATCGAACCAGGTATTCGAGCATCAGCCGGGCCCATGCCCCGAACCGCAGCGAAGCCTTCCATCGAAAGAAGGGAAGCCATCCTTCTCTCGCCTCGAGAAAGGCGGATGTCTGCTGCACCGCCTCCACCCACTTCGATTTGGGCTTATCCTCCGCCAACTCGGCTTCCAGCTTCTCGAACACATCACTGTCTCGGGCAGCAATGGGTTCCGGGTCGGACAACCAGCGGCTCAACTCCTCGGCGAGACTTTGGGCCACCTTCGCCCGCTTGGCTTCCCCGAGAACCACGACGAGCTGTTGCAACGCTGGCACCCCCTGCTCCAGGGCGCTCAGAACTTTGCGGCCTTGATGGGCGTCATCCGACGGACCCACCAGAACCCCAAAGAGGTCACGTTGGACCTCACTCACCCGCTCGGCCAACTCTTCGTCTGAGATGAGCAATGGGTCCTCGACCCCCTCCCCTCCGGTGAGACGCAAAAGCCAGTACCGCCAGAGGTTCACCGACATCACGGCCGCATTGAGTTGCGCGGTGAGTCCGGAAACCGACAGTCCCGATTCTTTGAGAGCGCTCCAAGCCTGTCCCAGCGGAGCGCTCGGCTCTCTCAGCGACGGCTCTTGCAGGAAGCCGTCGAGGGTTTGCCTTTTCAGCTCCTCCGATTCCACCGAATCCAGCACCTTGATCTTCGCCGGGAGGCCGCACTCCAGCGGAAAACGTGCCACGACCTCGTTGCAGAAGGAATGGATGGTGGACACATGCATCCGACTGAAGTGGTCCAGCACGTCCCAGAAAAAGGACTCGGTTTCGGGGTTGTCCTGGGAGACGCCGAGTTGTTCGAGCAAACCAGGATCGGCGTTCTTCAGCAACTCTCTGGCTCTATCCAGGAGGCGCTCCTTCATCTCGTTGGATGCCTTCTTGGTGAAAGTCACCCCCATGAACTGCCCGGGGCCGTCCCCGCCAAAGTAGATTCGCGCCAGACGATTCACCAGAAGGTGGGTTTTCCCGGACCCAGCCGACGCCTTCACCAGAAACCACCCTCGGGGGTTGGAGCCGCTATTTTGCAGGGTCCAATCAATGGTAGGGCTCACTTCGACACCTCGTCTTTGCGGCAGATTCCATCGTAGGGGCAGTACTTGCAGGCATCTCCCGGGATGGCGGGAAGATCGGTCATCTGTCCTGCGGTCAATTCAGCCAACAACCGCTCCAGCAAATCCTGATAGGGTGTAAGAAGTGCCACCATCGTGTCGCA
>CALFHQ010000475.1 GCA_937876385.1 uncultured Pseudomonadota bacterium | reverse complement strand
AGCACCTTCCCCTTCGCCTCGAACTGAGGAAAGACGAGGTCAGTCAAGGCCAGACGCTTGTGGAAAATGGACAATCCGACAGAGCTTACGTCGAAGGTCCCTTCCAACTCATCGCCAAAGGCCGAGGGAACCAGGCTCACATCAACAGACAGGTCCTGGGCTCCTTTGAAGTGTTCCGGGGACCAGTCCGCCAGTGCGTTGACAAGGCGGGTTCCAGAAGCATGAACTCGAATCTCCTCGAGAGTCCCGAGGGAATCGGTGGTCACCCCGAAGGAGCCATCCAGTTCCTCACACTTTTCTTTCCCGAGGCAAGCCTGAACCGACGCCTCCTCCAGGGTTCCGCCGCGAATCTGGAGGGTCAGCCCGACCCCTTTCACGGTTCTCTGGGACAGCAGGGGGACCTTCACCACCCCCCCTTCCGCTTTCAAGTCCACGTCTGGAATGCCTTCTGGCAGCACCAGTTTGGGCAAGGGCGCTTCCCCTCGCCACACCTTCTCCAGTTCTCCTCGAAGTTCCAAACCTCGCTTGAGCCAGGTGGCCCACAGGAGAGGATTGGGTTGCACAACGAGTTCAAAGGCGTCACTTCGAACGGAATAGGCCTGGTATTCATCGACCTCAACTTGGGCCTCGGGGGATCGCCAGACAATCCCCTGGGACTTCATTTCGAGGACCGGTGCTTCCATGTTGAAAACCCGACCTCGCCCCACTTCACGAGAAGACAGGGACAGGGCGCTCAGCACACCGATCTTGGCGAAGGTCGCTTTCACCCCTTCCAATCGCACCGCACCGTCCTCGCTGGCCGACAGCTTGTCCGCTTTCAACGGTTGGTCCGTCCCGGGGGCCAACCAGGACAAGCTGGGGATGGCGGAGAAGCCGCGCCAAGTTCCATCAATGTCTTCCGCTTCCAGGGTCCAACCGGGCAACCGCTGAAGCCACCGGCGACTCAGCCCTTGCCCGAAAACCCGCAAATCCAATGCTCGAGATCCATCAAAGACCATCGAACCCACAGAAGCGAGCTTGTGCTCGTCCTTTTCCCACAGCTCCAATCCACGGACGGTGAGAACCCGACTCTGCTCCAGCGTCATCGATTTCACCCGGATGCGCACATCCCTTGGGAAGAAGGCCGCCGGAAAGCTGCGTTCGGGATCTCCTCGATAGTCAAAGTCGAGAATCCCGGTCCGGGTGTGGTACAGCACGTTCAACGAGGCTTCCCCGACATTCCCTGGGGGGGTCCACTTCAGTTCCACCGAAAATCCTTGCTCGGTCATTGCGATGGCACCATAGCCCTCGATGAGCCAAGCGGTTTCTTCGGAGTCGGCACCCGCCAGGGACACATTGAACTGATCACTTTCGATGCGAGTGGTTCCGGGCGGCAACCCGTCAAAGAAACGGCTCACCCCTTCGTCCAATGCACTTCGACGCACATTAAAGAAGGGAGCCAGCGACACGTTCAATTCGGCAGCAACAGCGTTTTCGCTTCCGGGCTCCTTGACGAGCTCTTTGAGCGACAGCAGCTCATCCTCGCCCAGACGAACGAAGAGGGACTCCCGACCCAGCGACCGATCCCTGGCAAGACGCTCCAGATCCGATTGCGCTGTGCCCTGTTCCGGGGGTGTTTCGGCGTGTTTCCCGGCCTCCATCCCACGATAAATCAGGTATCCAACAACCGGAATGGCCGCGGCAATGGAAATGGTCATTAAGATGAGGAGCACCGGGGTGGTGCGGTTCGACGTTCGGGACATGATACCTCCGCAGTTCGATTGTAGGTCATTCCCGGCAGTTGGCAAATCGCCCACCTCGCTGATTTGCCCTTGACCTTCCGGTAATACGAATTATTAATTACACCAACTCGCCGACCAAATTTGGGAGGACATCTTGGCAGACAGAACGAAGAAAGCAGAAATCATCACCTTCAAGGTGGATCCGGCGCTGGCAGAGGCACTTCGAAAGGTGCCCAATCGATCCGAGTTCATTCGCAATGCGGTTGCCCGTGCGTTTGACCATGTGTGTCCGGTTTGTGGTGGGACCGGAGTGTTGGACGAATCGCAGGCTCAGCACTGGGATTCCTTCTCCAAGCAGCACCGGGTTGAGAAATGTGACGACTGTCACGCCGTTCACCTGGTTTGTTTGAACGACGAGGCAACTCCATGAGAAGAACAGTTCTTCAAGCCCTCCTCCTGCTGGCCCTGCTGGCCCCGATTGGATGCAGGGGCGGAAAGGACCACTCGAAGTCCAAGGACGGAGCGCTCTTTGTGTTCGTCAGCGTGGCCCCGCAAGGGTGGCTCGCCCGGGAACTGGGTGGGGACCTGGTGAAGGTAGAGGTATTGGTAGAGAGCGGTCAATCGCCAGCCACGTACGATCCTTCTCCGCGGCAAGTGGCCAGGCTCTCCGAGGCGGATCTTTTCTTCCCCATCGGAGTCGGTTTTGA
>CALFHQ010000474.1 GCA_937876385.1 uncultured Pseudomonadota bacterium | reverse complement strand
ATAGGGCCAACTTGGAACCACTAATGTTCGATTGGCTCACCCCATCGGTCTTGGTGTCCCAGCACCACTTTCGGGCGAACGGGGAGTTGAGCACACGATTAACGTAGTCGGGTACAACATGTTCCGTCAGACCGACACGAATGAGGTAACCCGCAAACAGTGCCGGTCGTTCCCCTCTGTAAATCGAGGTCTTCCCTACCAACTCAGGGCTGTTTGTCCGGTTGAACAAGACCGCTCCCGGTTCCAGGCTGTACTTGGTAATCTCGTCGGGGTCGTCTGAAAATTTCAGGCTTGACCAGTCAATCTCCCCGCCTTGCAGGTTTCCCATTCGGAGTACCGGCACATCTCCTGATGGCTTCGACTTCGCAGATGTGCCGTAGACAAGCTCCGCAGCGATTTCCCCCAGCCGGTTCCAAATCCACAACCCCGGAAGCTCTGAAGGCTCGTCACCAGCGGAGATGGGCGGCAGTGCTTTCTTCTTGCGGATCTTCCCCTCCGCCAACAACCGGGCCTTCTCCACCGCGATCCGCTCCAACAACACGCTGGCGGGTTCGTCGTTGGGATCCTGGGGCACCAACCTTCCTTGCACGGCGAGTTGAAGCACGGTCTGGCGCAGGGGTTCCACGTCTGTGGGGTCGGTTAGCAGGTCGTCCATGCGCTCTGCGAAGCGGCCCCAGGCGACCTCCACCTCCTCGTGGTTGTCGGCCTCCCGCAGCTCGGCCAGGGCAGCGTCACGGGCCGCAGACCGCGTGGTGTTCCGTGCCTCGCGGGCGGCCTCCATCCGGTCGAGAAGCCCCATCAACTCATCCACTCGGGCGGCGATACGTTCCTGTTCTTCAAGCGGAGGGATCGGGATTATGATTTCGATGGCCCGCTTGATCGTAAGGGTATGAACCGTGGTGCCCATACTCCCTTGATGTACAGTGGTGTCCCAATACGGGGATCGAAACACGACGGCCAGAAAGGGCGGGAACAACCGAAACAGGTTCTTGAAAATCAGCACACTGGCGTCCTTAAAGTAGAAACAATCCCCTTCCTGCACTACATAAGGGACGCCAATTGTGCCGACGCCAGTGATCATCACATCGCCAGGCTCCGGCGTTGGCCCACGGGATGCGAGGGCCTGATGCAGCTCCTCGGTAATGTGCAGATCGGCGGCCACAGAGCCATTCCGCGCCAGCTTCACAATCTCTCGGGCTCGATAGAAGGGGATGCCTGTCTCTCTCCAATCTCGCTTGTGAACCCTCCTACTTGAGCCGATGAACCCGAGGTTTCCCAGTCTCTCTAGCCTCCATCCCTGCGGTATCTCAAACGGCCCTTCACCGTCATCAATAGGGGCTGGAGGTTTTGGCATCTTGAGCCCCTTCTCGGAAAATAGCGTTGCCTTGTCCTTCGTGATCCTATCCAGCAACACACTTGCCGGTTCATCCTCCGGGTCTTGGGGCACCAGCTTTCCCCGCACCGCGAGCTGGAGCACAAGTTCCCGCAGGCGGTTGATACCCTCGGGCGCGTCGGACAGGGTCTCGAACTCCTTGATCAGATCCGCAGGGGTCACGCCCGCCCCTCCAGCGCAGCAGCCAGCACCTTCTTCAGCTCCTCGCGCAAGGCCGCAGCAGCCCCCCGCTCCCGGTCGTACCGGGCCAGCAAAGTATCCGGGTCTTCATGGGTCAGCGTCGGGGCGTTGGGGTTAGAGATGTCCAGGTTGTAGCCCCGCTCCTTGATCTCCTTGAGCGTGACCTTCCAGGCCCGTTCGGTTTCCTTGCGCTTGCCCCACCACTTCTTCTCGGGCTCGAACTCCTCGATCCGAATAGGCTTGGTCTTGGAGTAAGACTTGTACCCTTCTGGGTAAGGATGCTCGTAGTACCAAACCGCCTTGGTGGGCCGACCCTTGGTGAAGAACAACACGTTGGTCTTGATGCTCGCGTAGGGAGAAAAAACGCCGTTGGGCAGCCGGACGATGGTGTGCAGGTCGCACTCGGAGAGCAGCCGCTCCTTGATGCGGGTCTGGACACCTTCACCAAACAGGGTTCCATCAGGAAGCACTACCGCTACCCTGCCGCCGGGCTTGAGCATCTCCATGATGAACACCAGAAACAGGTCAGCGGTACTACGGGTGCGGAACTCAGACGGGAAATTGTTCTCGATGCCGTCCTCTTCCATGCCACCGAAGGGTGGGTTTGTCACCACCACGTCCACTCGGTCGCGGAACGTGATTTCCCGCAGGGGCCGCGACAAGGTGTTGTCGAGGGCAACGCCTGTGGGCACGTCGATGCCGTGGACGATCATGTTGGTGACACACAACAGGTACGGCAACGGTTTCTTCTCCACGCCCCGCACACTGGACTGGAGCATTGCCTCCTGTTTGGCGGTCTTCACTTCATTGGAACGGACATGCTCAATGGCGCAGGACAGGAACCCTCCGGTTCCGCAGGCTGGGTCGAGGATCACTTCCCCGAGTTTGGGGTCAACCATGTCCACTGCGAATTGGGTCACGGCTCTGGGAGTGTAGTATTCGCCCGCGTTCCCGGCACCCTGGAGCCCCTTGAGGATCTGCTCGTAGATGTCCCCGAACAGGTGCCGGTTCTCCTGGTCGTTGTAGTCGATGTCCGCCTGGATCTTGATGATGACCTGTTTGAGCAGCGTCCCCGACTTCATGTACTGGTAGGTGTCAGAGAACACGCTCTTGACCAGCGCCTTGCGGCTACGAAGCGCCTGAGCAGCACGGGCCTTGGCATCGTTGCCATCCACCACTGGCCCCAGATCCATGGTCTTGAGGGCCGGGAACAGAGTGCTGTTGGCGAAATCCAAGAGCTTGTCTCCGGTTATCCCCTCCGGGTCAGCCGCCCACGCCCTCCAGCGCAGGTCTCCGGCTTTTTTGCGCTCTCCATTCTCCTGCCAGGTGATCCCCACCAAGGGGGACTGGAATGCGTCCTCCATCAGCTCCAGCTCTTGCTCCCGGTCATCCCAGATCTTCAGGAACAGCAGCCACACAAGTTGGCCGATACGCTGGGCATCACCATCGACGCCCACGTCCTTTCGCATGATGTCCTGGATGGACTTGACCGTTGTTGAGAGGGACAAGGAAATTTCTCCTGAAAGCCGCGACTAGGCAGCGGTTGAATAGAGGGCCTGCTCCAGTTCCCGCACGGCAGTCTCGTAGCCTTCCTTGCCACCGAAACGCTCCACCAGTTCCATGACCGTGCCCATTTCCGACAGTGGGTGAACCCGCAGCACGCCCATATCCTCCACGGAAACCACACCCTCATCGGCATACTTGTCCAGCAGAGCATTCAGTACAGCGCGGGCCTGCTCCCCGTACTTGGTGAACACATCCCGCTTGCGAACCTGGTCGGCCCGCTCACGACGGGTCAGCGGGGGGCGATCGTAGACCACATGGCAGATGAGGTCGAAGGCGTCGAAGTCCTTGCCCACCTTCTCTCGCAGCTCTTCAAGAAAAACGCCCTGCTCTC
>CALFHQ010000473.1 GCA_937876385.1 uncultured Pseudomonadota bacterium | reverse complement strand
ATCACTTCCCAGCAGGAATCATCGCAGAGCGAGTCGCAAACCCACTCTCCCTCCGTGCAGTCGCACCAGAAAGAGCACATGCACTATTTGGTGCGGAGAATGCAAAACAGAATTTTCGGAAGAATGTGAGCGTGACTAAGCGACGCGATTTGGTACTATGTAGGTTGTCACTGTATGGAACTGGCTTCCCTTCTCGCTCAAGGCGCCCAATCATGAGGTGAATCCATGCCACAGCCCAGAGCCACCCCACGCCACTGGATCAACGTTCTTGGCGGGATGCCGGACGATTCAACGATGGTCCATCGCCACCAACTCGCCAACGGGTTGTTGAGCGGTGCGTGGACCCTGGTGAAGACCATGTTCCCGGACGATCAAAGGGCGTTTCTCCGATGGAATGGTGATTTGCTCTTCCCTTTCGTGGTGCTGGAACAGGCCTCTCGGGCAATGTTCTTCAAGGCATGGTTGCAAGAGGCCGTCGCTGCTTCCCTCACCATGCTTCGGGAAGTGTGTGAAGAACTTGGAGACGTGTTCGTTTTTCTGGGAGGAGAAACCGGGACGTTTAGCAATCCGCTGGCACCGCCAATTCAAATTCAGAAGAGCGAGATGAACATCCGAGTCAACTGTGCGAGCGACGTCGACCAGTTTGTCGCTTCGGTCATCTACAATCGAATCATCGGCATTCTGGCGTTCGAGCAGAGACTGGCCAGCAGCTACCACCGTCTCCACAAGATTCACGGATGGAACCTCCTCGACGTTGAAGACTTGGGCCGCACCTGGGTCATCCTCTCAAACCTCCATCTGCTGTGGGAAGAACGACCCTATCGAGCGGAAGCTTCATTGGGACTGGTTGAATCCAACATCTTCACCCCGAATCCGCCCGAAATCCTCGAGGAAGACTTCGAGAACACAGACAATCTGTCCTACTATTGCCATGATCATATTCAAACGATGTGCAGGCGGGCAAAGGAACTGGTTGACAAAGGTACCCTGGAAGCGAGCAGCCTGGATCGGGTTCTGGCACTAAGCCCATTGGCTCGCTGAATGACAGTGGTTTGCCGGCCAACCGTTCCTACCTGGACCGTTTCACCGGCAGCAACAGCAGCGCCAGAAGCGAGACCAGCACCAGAGCCAAGAGCATCGAGGCTGTCAAGACAGTGGCGTAGCGGGCGAGTACCAAACTGAATTCCAGCGCGAAGTCGCCAATCCACAGAGTGGCCCAATTGAACAACAAGAGCACCACGAGCAGCGCCACCATCCCCTTCCAAGCACCTTTGAGGTCCGGGGGACTGAGCGTGACGTGGGAGCCGACGGCGAATACGAGGTATAGAAACAGGTAGGATTGCCATCGAGTCACATGCTCCCAGCTAAGCATATGGCGCAGGATGTCCCACAGCGCAGAACCGACCAGGCCGAAGGTCGCCAGCGATGCTGACCCGCCGGAAAACGCGGCGTCATGGAGCTGAATCTGCTGCAACGGGGCGAATACCGGCCCGGAAAGGAGGAGATGAGCGCTCAGGTAGATGGCCAGTGACCCGATCCAGATGGGACCGGTTCCAATGAAGAAATTTCCGATCTTCTGATACCTGCTTTTGGGGTTCCAACTGTGCTCTACATACCCGAGTGTGCCGTCGTCTCCGGCTTGGAACAGTTTCATGGCAGTGATCCGGTGTCCGAACAGAACACAGAACAGTGCGTGACTCAACTCATGGAGTACCGTTCCGGGGGCCGTGAAATAGTAGAACGGCTTTGCACCCATGAGTCGGGCACTTCGGGTGCGTACCAGATGAGTGACTCCCTGCATCATCAGAGCCAGCACCATTGGCGCACCCAGCACCCAAACGAGCTGTTTGAGGGTCGCGACGATTCCATAGAGTAGGTAATCCAGGATGGCCATCATGAAGTCCATGGAAGCAATTTCCTCAGTTGTCCAGTTCGTACATTTCGAGGTGCGCTGTACCGTCTGCTTTGTCGGACATGGAACTGGGACTCAGGTACCTTCGAAGCGAGATGCTGGTCTCAGCGGAGACATTTCCAATTACCGGGTAGCCGTCTTTCAGCGGCAAGGGCCATTCAAACGGCTTGAATTCGAAACCGTAGAACACCCCTGACGGATCCGGATCTGTGACGAAGTTGATGCCTCCGAACCGTGGCTCGCCGTATTCGGTGGTCAAATCGAAATACAACTCGTGCCCGATGACGTCATAGGCATTCACAAGCTCCTGGGAGGCCCCGTACAAGTAGAACTCGCTGAAGAAACCGGCCACTTGCAGGCAAGGGCTGGATTCACCCCCTCCCCAGCAACTGTCTTCGTCTGTGTAGTTGAGGTCCCAGCCGATGACAAATGCCACAGGCATGTTCTCGATGGGGTCGAAGACATCGGCGCTCAGGTTTCCAGCGACGGTCTCGGGGTTCGATGTGATGGTGAAATCTCCCGTCCAGACATAGTTGGAACTGGACTTGGCGCAAACCATCCCCAGATTGAAATAGCCGTCGTCGCAGGTGCACAGAGGGTAGCCGTCGGCCGCGTCGCAAGAACCGTGTTCGCCACAGTCGACATCGACGCACAACGGGCTTGAACAGTGTCCCCCCGAGCAGACGTCGAGCGCTGTGCACGAGCCGCAGGTTCCACCGCAGCCATCGTCGCCACAGTCCTTCCCGTCACAGTTCGGAACGCACTCCCCCTGGCATTTCTGCATTTCGTTGCAGACTGGAGCAGCCTCGGGACAGGTCCCACATTCGCCTCCACATCCATCGTCGCCGCACTCCTTTCCTTCGCAATCCGGCACACATTGGACCTGGCATTTCTGCATCTCGTTGCACACCGGAGCGGCCTCAGGGCAGCTTCCGCAGGTCCCTCCGCATCCATCATCCCCGCACTCCTTTCCTTCGCAGTTGGCTGTGCAGACTCCGTCGTTCTCAAAGACGCCGTCCAGGGTCGAATCCCCAACTACCAGACCATCTGAAGCGGTGAGATCCTGACCCGTCAGGATACCGTCCCCGTCCGTGCCACAGCCCACCAGAAAGAAGAGCCCGGAAAGCACCATGAACCCTGTGAATATCAGCCGCGAATGTCTCATTATTTCTCCAGATTACGCACGGTTTCGGAACTTGAACCACCTCAAACCCAACGATACGGGCACACGGAAGAGCGGTCAAGTTCTGGACACTATCCCCGTTTCCGTCGCCGTTTCCGTCGCCGTCGCCGTCGCCGGTCTGCCCCCAACGAGCTTCTCTATCCTTCTCTTTCGTGGGGGAGGACATCCCGTGGGGTTCTGAAGTAGTGCACTGGTGAGTAGGCGAGGAAGTCGGAGAAGCGGCTGGTGTAGGTGCAGGCGTATTGCTCCACTTGGGCCCCCAGGACGCTGTGTACGGAGCTTTCCTGGAAGA
>CALFHQ010000472.1 GCA_937876385.1 uncultured Pseudomonadota bacterium | reverse complement strand
CGGCAGTATCGTAGGACACCAGAGGTAGAGGACGCCGGTCCACGATCACCTGGCGAACACGAGACTCGGCCTCATCCTGGCTGAATCCCAAATCGGTCACCAGGATGTCCACCACATCGTCTTCCAACTTCTCGTCAACACGAATCAAGTCGATGCGATGCTGGGGACACTGGGCTTCGGTTTTTCGGTCGGGGTTTACAGTGACCCAGCCGTACGAAACGTTGTTGCTGACGGCAGTAAGCCAGTCATACAGCAACGGGCTGGCCAGGGTCGGCACCTTCTGCCACATGTTCTCGAAAATCTTTCGCCCTTCGTCAAAGCCAATCCCCGGAGAGAAGATGTTCGCTTCAGAACCAAAAAAGAGGAAGTCTCCACCCAGGAGTCCTCCCTTCCAGTCTGGACTTCGCCAAGGCTCCAAATCGCCCAGGAAAATCTGGAAAATGTCTTCTGATTCGTTCAAAGAGAGCATGTTGGAGGTCTCTTCGGCACACTCACAAATTGGACACATGACCTTCCCGGGGGTCTTAGTTCCCTGTCCCGGAATGTCATATTCCATTTCCTTCAAGGCGTAGCCGAACTCGCACTGAAGCTCACACCCCACCACCTCCTCACACCGAGCCATGTTGGCTTCAGACGGGGGAGAAGTGATGATGGTCGTTCGAATGGTGAGGTAGCTCTCCCCTTCGTGGAGGAGGTAATCATTGTGGAAGTAGAAGTCCGTCTGGAGGCGGTTCAACAGGGCGTATACGTTCACCCCGAGGAACATGTTGAGCAGCTCGTCGATGGGCAACTTCATTCCCATGATTTCCATGGGTTCTGCCAGGAAACCTCTCAGGAAGTCCTTGTTGAGGAATTTGAACGCTTCGAACATGTATCCGACTCGGCCAGATACTCTGACCCAGGCAGTGCCGTCGCTGCCGTCGGACATGATCTCGATTCCCGAGGTGATGGGGATCATTTTCACCCCGTTGTCGTCAAAACCGATCTTCTGCCCGTCCATGGAGGTGTTGGCCACCACCAGATTCACCAACGGGAAGGTCTCGGCAAAGCTGTCCCACCCCCGCCCATATCGGGTGTCGCTACGCTTGCGCTGCAAGTCGGCGTCCAGGAGAGAGCCCCCAAACACGCCGCCGGCCCATGCCTGGCCGTTTCCGGCGATGATGAACCGAACCTTGTCGTTGGCCAGCAGGAAATCTCCGATCTTTCCCTTGGCGGAGGGTCCGCCGATGAGCTCGTCGCCAGACTCAATCTGCTTTGCAACGAGCATTTTGGCCGTCTCCGCCGCATCGTCCCTGCATCCCACAAATCCCAGGAGGACCAGGAGCGCTGGAACGAGCCGCACGAGCGACCTCGCATCCTTTAATAGAAACCTCATTTCGGCGCCTCCCTAAAACATGATCTGGACGCCGCCCAAAACGGCATCGTTGTCCGTCGCCTGGCCGTGCATTTCCTCCCGGTGGGAGTACTCGACCTGCGCCTTGAGGAAATCTCCGATGATGTAGTAGGTCACCGTCCCGGCGACGAGCCACTCGTCCCCTTCGTCATCCACACTCATGTTGCTGTCGAGCATCTCGAAACGAACCGCTGCACCCAACATATCCTTCAAGAAGACATAGCCCAACGAAGCGTTCATGGTCCACCGCTCCATCTCGGCGCTGTCGTTTTCTGGGCGGCTGGGCTTGTCACTCGGGCTGCTCTTGTCCCGAGCGTACTCGCCAAACAGATGCACTCCCTTGAATTTCATGTGGACATAAGCCGAGTAACCCATGACGTCCATGCTGCCCCCGACGTTCCAGAATGCACCACCACCCATGGCCAGGCGGAAATCGTCCCCCTGCCCCGGGTCGGCCATCCCCTTGCCCATGGCTTCCATGGGAACCAAGTCCAAACGACCGGCGTAGCTCATCCCATCGAAGCGATTTCCCAAGGTCACCCCCACGCCGTCATATCCAGTGTAGAAGGATTCCGTCCGGCGCTGGCCGTTGTACACAGCAGCGGAGAGAGTCAGGTGATCCTTCCAAGGTTCAGAGAAGAGCATAAGCCCCAGGCTGTTGCCCGGAGACATGGCGTAGGCGCCAACGGCACGATCGAGGTGGGGCAGATAGCCCGACGACATGATCTCGCTTTGCATGAAGATGAACTTCTGGACACCGACGCTCGAACCGATGAAATGGAACGGGGTGTATTTGACATAGGCCTCGTAGAGAGGTCCGCCGGTCCGTTCCTTGTCGAAAAGATCCAGTTCCAGTTCATATTCCAGGTTCTTGAACAGTTGGCCGGAGAAGCCGAAGCGAGCCCGTCGCATCCGGAATCCGGGTTGTTCAATACGGTCTCCGTTGGACAAGAGCGCTTCATCCTGAACCCAACCGCCCCAGGCCTGGAGCCGCATATGGAGATTCAATTCGAAGTCCTTGAGCTTGAATCGGCTCAATCCGTCCGTCAGGCGGAGCGGATTTTCACAACCGCACACCGCTGCCTGTTTCTCCCCCTCAGCCGCCCATACGTTAGAGCCAACAACCATCAAACCCACGACCAGGAATACTCGAAACACAGTTTTCATTGGATGATCTCCTTTGGGATCCAGTGCACAGAGGTTCAAGTTGAAGGGAGAATAGCATTCGACATGCCGCCATTCAAGAGCAGACGCCGCTCCTAACCGATTTTGCACAGTGTCCTTGTCCGCCTTCGACGCTTGCGATAGACTCGCTGGATTGAAACATGCGCCCGTGGGTGAGGTGAACCGATGAAGAGATTGCGATTGTTGGGAATGGTAGTGGTAGTGGTTGGACTGGCCGCTGGATGCGCGATGCGCTGAACAAATGCCTCGCCGCCCAGGGA
>CALFHQ010000471.1 GCA_937876385.1 uncultured Pseudomonadota bacterium | reverse complement strand
GACGGTGGTCGCTTCCCCACTGGAAGGGAAGAAGGAGAGAACAAGAAGAACTGCCAGAAAGTGATTCCAACGCATCATATCAACCTCCAAATGAGCCAAAGCAGTATGCCAGAGCCCTCCCGATCACCGCAACACCAAATCCCCGTCCGGACCGTTCGCACTTCCCCGGAAACCCTTTACATTTGAGGCCCGACTTCTATAATCGACCCCGTTATCGTGTGGAACCCCCTGGGTGCCATCAAACCAGAATCAAGTGGGGAACGCCTGTGTCGACGAACCTTCGGTGTGCGTTATCGTTATTGCTCCTTTGGACTTTGGTTTCAAGCCTCACCGCATGCTCGGAATTTGAAGCGGACAAGAAATTGCTCAATACCAGCCCTCGAATTACCCATGCCGGGGACTCATGGTGGGAAGGAGAGGAACTTCACTTTGGCGTTTGGCTTCAGGACCTCGACGGGGACGGAGTGGATCTCTTCGTTGACCGAACCGACGGCACCGAAGTATCGAACATTTTGGGGCACGGAAAGGTGGGGCTGACCGCAACAGCCAAGTATCCTGGCACTCCCCACGAACTCGTCATCGAGAAAGGAGAGGTGGGGGGGACCAAAACCCTCACTCTTACTCCCGTGGACCTGGAGGGGAATGCCGGTGACCCTGTGACGTTCGACTTGCCCTAGAGAAGCCGGGCCGGGCGACCGGGCCTTTCGATTTGGCGTTAGCCGGGAGGAACCATGAGCAAAAAGAAGAACAGAGGAGCTCCTCTGTTTCCCACCCGAAGCGACGGTGGACAACTTCCTCTGGTTCGCCGCGATGGGGAGATCCGCCAGGCCAAGGGACAAGAGCCAGAGGCTGTAGTCGCTAAGAAAGACGGCGATGAAGCAGGGGTAGAGCGCAAGAAGCTCCTCCAGGAGTTTGCCGAAGCCCTGCAGAAAGTCCCCGAACGGCAGGCCCTCGAAGGATCCTTTCGAAAAGCCCATCCGAAGCTCCACTTTCGTCTCTGGTCCGAGTTTGGCACCTACCAACAGGCCCTGGTTTCCCTGGCGAAGCTGGAATTGGGCCCTTACTACACCCGACACCAGGCTTTGGAACGGTTGGCCACCCTCGTTCAAGAAGGGGTTGGCGTGACCTTGCAAAAACTCGTCACCACCGAGCCCCGCCTCGCCTCCTTGATCCTTCGTGAATGCGGTTCGATGGACGACGCTTTTGAAGAGCTGGGGCTGGACCCCGACGTAGCATCTCGGGACCGACGATGGCCCCGTGAGAAGCTCTTTGAAGCCGCTCTCGAGTTGTACAAAGAGGGGGGCAAACTCGATGGCGAGGACTTCGCTACCCTCCCGGACCCGGTGTTCGCCGATGCCTGCGAGTTGGAATTTCACACCCCCACGAGATTCCAGGAGGGCTGGAGTCAGTGGCTCGGCGCCCTGGCTTCATTCTACGTCACCTTCGGAAGAGGACAGATCGGACGCTTCCTCGCCCGAGACCTCGATTGTAGCTCTCGAGGCACCAAAGGAACCCTCCTCTCCGGGCTCTCCCGGGTGTCAAAGGTCTGGTCCCTGCCTGTAAGCAGCGAACTGTACATGGTCACAAGCTTGGGCCGGCTCCTTCCCTACGAATTGGGAGAGGCACCCCTTCTCCTTCAGCGCCAGGAACCGGTGCAGGGAGGAAAAGTCTCCGGCTTGAAGCGTGGAGAAAAGGCCGTGGGACTGTTCGACTTTGGACGCCAAGATGGATTCCTGGCCCTGGCGACGCGCCAGGGACGGGTGAAAGTGATTCACCGCAGCGAGTACCGCCGGCTGACCACGTCGGGCACGGTGGCCATGCGACTCACCCAAACCGACCGAGTCACCGCGGCCGGATGGCTCAGCGAAGATTTTCAGGGATGGGCAGTGCTTACTTCTGCTTCCAGGGCCGCTGGATTCGACCGGGAGGCCATCCCCCCTTCCAACCGACGTACCATGGGGTTGGTGAGGCTGCGATTCGACGACCCGGCCAAAGACGAGCCGGTGTGCGTTGTGGAGATCGGGGAAGAGCACGACGTCGTTGCCTTGAACCGCAGCGGCACGCTCCTGCGGATCGCCTCGGACGAAATACCCCGCCGCAAAGGCACAAGCTTGGGGCGGCGAATCTGGCGAACTCCACTGGTGGGCGCCATCTCTTGCAAGGAAGACCAACGACTGGCGTTGGCCTCGAAACGCGGGAGGCTCTTGTGCTTCTGGGTCAGTCAAGTGCCCGGACGGCACGCACTACGAAAGGGAGTGCGTGGGATTCGATTGGAATCCGACGACACCGCTGAAGCAATCACCGTTATCACCCCGTAACCTTGGAGTCTGGATGCGACTTGTCATTGGAAGCGATCACGCTGGATTTGAACTGAAGGAAGCCGTGGAAAAACACCTGGTTGCTGCCGGCTTTGCGGTGGAAGACCTGGGACCGCACAACGAAGACAGCGTGGACTACCCCACCTACGCGTTTGCCGTGGCCAGCGCAGTGGCGTCTTGCGCAGATACCCTTGGAATCCTGGTGTGTGGCTCTGGAATCGGCATGAGCATCGCGGCCAACAAGGTTCCTGGGATTCGGGCAGCTCTCGTCAGCGACATCCAGAATGCAACTTTGGCCCGCCTGCACAACAACGCAAACGTGCTGTGCATGGGGGGGCGCATGATTGCCGCAGACCGCGCCTGCCAGATGGTGGATGCCTGGCTGAACACCGAGTTCGAAGGCCGCCACCAGCGACGAATCGACCTGATTACAGCTCAAGAGAAAGGAAGTCATTGATGCGTTGTCCCTTCTGCAATTTGAACCGAACCAAAGTCATCGATTCCCGCGTCGTGAGAGGGGGAGACGAGATTCGCCGCCGCCGCCAGTGTGACCCCGAGGATGGAGGGTGCGACGGGCGCTTCACTACCTTTGAACGGGTCGAGTTGAGGGTCGCCGGGGTGGTAAAGAAGGACGGACGCCGGGTGCCTTACGACCGTGAAAAGGTCCGCAGCGGGCTTCTGCGAGCGACCTGGAAGACCCGCATCGGCGAAGAGGAAATCGAAGAATTCCTCAACCGTCTCGAGCGAAAGTTTGCAGAGCGATTGGTCAAAGAAGTGCCCACAGACCAGATTGGACAGCAGGTCCTCATCTTCCTGAAAGCCAAAGACCCGGTTGCGTACATCCGCTTCATGAGCGTTTACGGTGATTTCACCAGCAGCGAGCAGTTCAAAGAACTCATCGATTCCCTGGATGGAGAAGGATGAAGGTTCCCGGTTGACATCTTTGGATGCGAAAGGCTATCGCCGAGGCAAGAAAGGGATACGGAAACACCGGTCCCAATCCCCTCGTCGGGGCAATTGTCATCAAGGACGGCAAAGTCCTCTCGAAGAGCTATCACAAGAAAGTCGGCGAAGCCCACGCCGAGGCCAGAGCCATTGAAGAGGCAGGGGAAGCTGCTCGAGGCGCCGACCTCGTCGTGACCCTTGAACCGTGCTCCCATCAAGGAAGAACTCCACCCTGCGTGGAGCGCATCCTCCAGGCCGGAATCCGTCGTGTCGTGGTGGGAACGCTGGACCCAAACCCCCGAGAGAGGGGACGAGGAATCGAGATCCTTCGCTCCAACGGAGTGGAGGTGCTCACCGGCATCGAGGAAGAAGCGTGCCGCCGCATGGACGAACCCTATTTCAAGTACATCACCACTGGCCTTCCCTACGTCATCTTGAAACTGGCTACCTCCCTCGACGGGCGAATCGCCACCCGCACCGGAGACAGCCAGTGGTTCTCCTCTCCCCCTTTCATTCGCTTTGTTCACCGACTGCGAAGAGACTCCAACGCCGTCATGGTGGGAGCCCGCACCCAGGAGATGGACAACCCCAGATTGACCGTGCGACAGGCAAGACCCCAGACAAACCCGCTGCGGGTGCTCCTCTCCACTCGCCTCAACGTATCCCCCGAACACGACCTCTTCTGCGACCAGGAACGAACCCCCACCGTGGTCTTCCACAGCCACGACGCCAACCAGGAAACGGCTCGCAAACTCCAGGACAAAGGGGTGCGATTGGAAGCCGTTGGGGAGGTTGAAGGGAAGGTCGATTTGAAAGCCGTTCTCAAGCGACTGGGCCAGTACGAAGTCTCTCGCCTTCTCGTGGAAGGGGGAGGACAACTGGGCGGTGCCCTCTTGGACCAGGAACTGGTGGACCGGCTGGTCGTTGCCTACGCTCCTGTGGTGGTCGGCTCTGCCGGAATGCCCGCTTTTGGACTTCCGGGACCTGACCGGCTGGCAGATGCCAGACGCTATCACTTCGAATGGACGCGCCGAATCGGGGAAGACCTCGTCGCAGTGGTCCGGGTAGGGCCGGATTACGCACGCTTGATGGACGATTTGCTGGGAGACAAAGGGTAATGATTGGACGACAAACAATAGCTTCTGCCTGGATCCTCGTGTTGTGTCTGTGCGCCCTTCCGGCAACTGGCCTGACACAGACTCGGGCCCCCGACGACCACGTTCACGTCTCCATCGACTCCGGGCCATCGCCATTTTCCGCCGTGGTCTACGCCGTCAGAAACGTGGTCGGGACCCCCGTGGTCATTCAAACCAAGCAGTATCCCTACGTCTCCGTCT
>CALFHQ010000470.1 GCA_937876385.1 uncultured Pseudomonadota bacterium | reverse complement strand
GGTAGTAGCCGTAGTAGCCCTCGGCCCCGACGAGGATCCCGACGATCTCGTCCTTCATGACGTACCCGCCGAAATCCACGCTCACTTTGGCCGAACCGCCGGTGATGATGAAATCGTTCCCGTAAATGAGGGAGATGGGTTGCACCCAGGTAGGGGTGGGACCGGGAATGCTCCCCGACACGAAGAGCCCACGCTGTGGCCGCAGGGGGAGGGTCGGGTTGTTCTGCAGAGTCACTTCCAACCCACTGAAGTCGGCGGTATGCACCCCATCGGTGACTGAGATTGGAATGACGTAGGTGCCGTCAAAGCGGCTGTTGGCAGAGCTGATGTTGTAGGTCACGAGGTAGACCCCGTTGCCCTGAGCCGAGACGGCCTCGAGGCCGTCCACATAGTTGGTGTCGAGGTTGGAGAAGTTGGCCGAAACATTGAGGCCGTCTTCGCCCGCATTGACCAGGATTCCCAAAGAGTCGCCGTTCTGGCGGACAAAGCTGTCTGCCTCCACTGCCACGAGATCAAAGGAGGGATTCGAGAGTCCCAACTGAAGCTTGTCAGTGGCTTCCTGGCCGTTCCATTGGGCAGTCGCTTCAAGGTTCAGATTGGGAAAGTTTGAGTAGGTAGTCGTGTCCAGGACGAACTCAGTAGGGAGCTTTCCGTCTCCGAAGATCCATTGGTCGTTCAAAGTGACGGACAGCGAGGTGAGCACCAACTCGTCGATTCCCACCGCCTCAATTCGGACCACGATGGAACCCGTGGCCGTATCTCCATTGGAAGGAGTAACGAAGCGAATGGCGAACTCGTCGGGGTTGAAGGGGATGTCCTCCTCGTTGGTGCCGTCTGGGACAACGATGGCTCCGTCGGGAAGAATCTGCACCTCTTGCTCGGGCTTGGCATCGCCGTTGGGGTCCGAGGAATCGCCTTCCCCGGTGCCATCGAATCCACCCGGGAGGAAGATGATATCGTCGCTGTCAGACTGCGTGTCCGTGGACGAGGAACATCCAGACACACTCCACAGCACAATCGTGAAAGCGAGAAGGGTCCGTTTCATCATCACTCCACCTGCTCAATCGAAGAGGGGTACACTTAGGACCGTCCACGGAATTTTCAGACAAAGTCCCGACGGTTACTCTACCAACTTGTGTACGGGATCTCCAGAGAATTGGGCGACTTGGAGCGGTGGCGATGCGCTGCGGCCGGCTACTGCTCGTCGACTGGCTCCGGGTCCAGGTGGGAACCGACTACCACGGCATGTCCGACCACTCGAGGACCGTGGATGCAGGACTTCACAACGGCGCTGAAAAACACTGTGACCTGGCTCCCAATCTCTGCCTGGTGAAGGAACACCATGGGACCGACCTTTGCCGACTCGGCGATTTGGCACGAATGCCCCAGGAGCACGGGAGGGGTCAGCCCTTCGGTGGATTCCACGTGGGAACCCTGGGGAACGAAGATCCCCGGCGCTGCTCTGGCGAAGGGGACCTCTTTCAAGATGGCCTCCACGGAAGCATGGCTGCGGGCCATGGTCTGTGCAACGCACTGGTACTCCACGTTGTTCTCCGTCTCGGTCTCAGTGGAGCGGCGAATCAACATGGTGCCAGCCACCGGATGCCCGGCGTCGCAATCCATGACTCCCTGGATGGAGACCACACGTTCTTCTCGGGTGCCTTCCAGAATCTCGGCCACCGTCTCCTTGTCCCATTCGGGGATGTGGACAGCG
>CALFHQ010000469.1 GCA_937876385.1 uncultured Pseudomonadota bacterium | reverse complement strand
CTTGAAGACATCAACAGTGACGGGGAATTTCAGTTGGGAGAAACAGACCCCAACGACCCGGCGGATGACGGCGGAGTCTCCGACGACATCGACGGAGACACCCTCACCAACGACGAAGAAGTGGAGCTGGGGACCGACCCCTACAACAAGGACACAGACGGGGACACCATTCCCGACAATGTGGAGGTGGGAAGCTCCATTTACGATCCGTTGGATTCCGATTCCGACGGCATCATCGACGCGCTGGACACCGACTCCGACGACGATACCCTCCTGGATTCACAGGAAGCCGGCGACGACAACCTGAATACGCCGCCGGTGGACACCGATGGAGACGGCTTGCCCGACTATCGGGACACCGACTCCGACGACGACCAGCTCCTTGACGACGACGAAGTGAACGTCTATGGAACCTCCCCAATCCTTGCCGACACAGACGGTGGAGGGGCAGACGACTATCTCGAAACGCAGGTGCATTTCTCCGACCCCCACGACCCCGAAGATGACTTCGTGGGATGGCTCGAAGACGGTGCTAGAATCCAAGGCGGTGCCGGATGCACCGTCAACGCCACCCCCAGTTGGCACGTGAATCTGCTGCTATTCCTGCTCATCGGGTTCCTCTTGCTGTTCCGTCGATTCGGATTTCTTGTGTTGGTGCTCGCATTGACTGTTGCTGTGGGCCCAGAAGCCCGAGCCGACTACCATCCAGACGCCAAATTCACCGACCTCGACGCCAACCCCTTTCGCCTCGACCCCGATGGAAACGCCATCGCATCGGTGCAAACCGACCGCTTGCCCAAACACCTGGAATGGCGTGTGGGTTTGTCTCTCCATTACATCGATAGCCCCATCACCGTGGTCAAGGACGGCACCGTGCTGCGTGAGTTGGTCAAGTACCGAGCCGAAATGCAGCTCTCCGCCGTGTTGGGACTGTGGGACTTCCTGGAGGTGGGAACACACCTTCCTTTGACCCTCTATCAAGATGCGCAGTACGCCGGGTACAAGCTGGGGTCGGTGGATTCTTTTGGGCTGGGCAACGCGTCCCTCTTCGTGAAGGTCTCCCCCCTCCAAAGCCACCGCAACGACATCGGCCTGGCACTCTATCTGCCCTTGATTCTTCCCGCTCACACCGGATCGGGCTACACCGGCACCGCGGGGGTCGCCTTTTCTCCAACCCTGGTTGTTTCCAAACGCCTGGAGTGGTTTCTCACCTCGTTGAACGTCGGATATCAACTGCAAAGCCGACACACCCTGTTCCACATCGTGGATGACGACAAGCTCTTTGCCGGCGCTGGGCTTGCCTGGGCGCCACTGGACTCTCCCCTGGAGGTCGGTGCCGAGGTGACCACCTTTGCCAGAGCCGACGCACCCTTTGCAAACTCCGAAGAGTGGGGGCTTGAGGCGGATGTTGTGGCGAAGTACCTGATCGGGCCGTTTCGTGTCTCTCTGGGAGGGGGAAAGGGGCTGGCCTCGGGCTACTCCACACCGAACTTTCGAGTCTTCGGGCAGGTCATGTTTGCCCAAGTGCCCGACCCCGATCGAGACCACGACGGTATCTTGAACGAGCAGGACAAGTGCCCCGATGAAGCGGAAGACTTCGACCAGTTCCAGGACGAAGACGGTTGCCCCGACCTGGACAACGACGGGGACAACATTCTCGACTCCAACGATCAATGTCGAAACGAACCCGAAGATATGGATCGCTTCGAAGATCAAGACGGCTGCCCCGATCTCGACAACGACCAGGACGGCGTCCCCGACGAGCTGGACCGCTGCCCACTGGACAAAGAAGACATCGACAAATTCCAGGACGAGGACGGCTGCCCCGACCCCGACAACGACCAGGATGGCATCCCCGACGTCACCGACAAGTGTCCCATGGAGAAAGAAGTCATCAACGGATACAAGGACGAAGACGGTTGCCCGGACAAGAAGCTGGCGGAGCTGGAAAACGAAGCCCGGCGAATCAAGATCAACGAGAAGATCCACTTCGGCTTCATGAGCGCCGAAATCCAGGATCAGTCCTTTGAAATGTTGGATCAGATAGCCCAGATCCTCATCGAGAACCCGCATATTCTGTTGATCCAGGTGGAGGGGCACACCGACAAGACGGGCACCAGCGCATTCAATATGCGGCTATCACTGGCCAGAGCCCGAGCCGTGGTGGACTATCTGGTGAAGAAGGGAGTGGAGCGCAAGCGCCTGGACGCCAAAGGATTTGGAGACTCCAGGCGAATCGACTACCGCTCTGGCCCCGAGGCCAACTTCACCAACCGACGAGTGGAATTCAACGTGATGAAGTACGCCGAACCTGCCGAGCCCAAAAAGTAGAAGTCCCGTTACTATTCGAGAATTGAACAGGGTCAGCTCGGCCAGAGAGCGCCCTGGAGGCAAGGAAGTCGGCGCACATGGTGGCGGAGGCGTACATTGGGTACTTCGAGCAAGCCATGAGCCGACTGACGCAGCCTACGGGGATGATCGCTGGTCGAGATGACCCTGTTCATTGGAGCTGCTCAACCGACAGCAGCAACGGTGCCGTGGCCTTGCTTGAGTCGAGGGGGTTGGTGGCGAATACCGAGACGAGATCGCCCTCAACTGCTTCTACGGTGGCGGAGAAGGTCCCCGTGTTGGTGGCCTGGGCCACAGTGGAAGACTCGTGGGTGAGGTTGCTCACCACCACCAGCGACTGCGGAGTCACCGAGTAAGCGCTGCCTTCTACCTGAGCCACCTGGGAATTGGGCAGGTACAGCAGGGTCACGGTGGGTTGCCCATCGTAGTTCCAGCCACCTTGAGCGTCTTCTCCGCTGGGATAGCCTTCGGACGGCTCCGAGAAGCCTGAATCACTGTCAATAAGCCACGGGGAGCGTTCGTCGGCGTCCTCTCGGTTGGGAATCACGATCTCCACGGTTGCGATGTAGTCGGAATCCAAATATTCGAAGTTCAGCACCAGGGACTCGGCCAGATAAGTGGGGATGACGAACACAAAGGAACCATCGTTTTGCACTGTAAATGCGCCGCCATAAGAAGCCCCTTCGTCGGCTTCGTAGTAGCCCTGTTGGGCGTCTCTGGCAGCATCGGGGCGACCCACGACGACCAGGTTGTTATCTTCGTCACGGGCGGAGACCAGAATTTCGTCGGAGTCCACAGCGTAGGTGCTGCCTTTGCTTCCTTCGTCCGGGGTCATTCCGCCGGTAGCATCGTCATTGCCCGCTTTGTTTTCCGGTGAAGGCTGTGGATTGGACTCAATGCAAGCTCCTCCCCAACCAAACGCCACAAGCATCACCAGCACTATTGAATAACGGTTCATCCCCGCTCCCTCCGCTCAATCGAACTCTCGTCCACTGCAGTGTAACGCAACCTTCGTGCCAGTTTGCTCAGCCGTTCAAGTTCTCGCAAGGCCCCGCCGACCAACAACTTCCCGAGCACCCTTCCAATCAGAGCCTGGAGACCAAGTCGCATTTTTACACACTGAGTGTTGTCCTGTAAACAATCTTACCGGTCCCTCTCCATGAAAACAAGAGGGGGAAAGAACCGGATCGGGAAAAACTCCTTGACAAGAACGACCCACTCTGGCAAAACCCGGACCGTTGACGAGTTGGGCGATTAACTCAGTGGAAGAGTGCTACCTTCACACGGTAGAAGTCACAAGTTCAAATCTTGTATCGCCCACCCCACGGGACACACCTCACTAAGAGGCTATGAATGTCCCGTCTAAGCTGCCTCCCGAGGCAGATTACATATACAAAGCCGGCCTTCGAGCCGGCTTTTTTGCTTGGTGAATTCCCCCCCAAAATTACCCCTGGGTTACAGCACTGGGTTACAGCAGTTGGAATTAGTAAGCGACCCAAACCACAGTTCCAGCCTGACCAACGATTCAGATGCCCCGCCCCCCTGTCCACTGCGTCCATGGGGTCCACTCCGTCCAGACGCCACTGGTTC
>CALFHQ010000468.1 GCA_937876385.1 uncultured Pseudomonadota bacterium | reverse complement strand
CGGGCTGACCCCAGCCAAATGGAGCAGGTTCTGCTGAATCTCGTGATTAATGCCCGGGACGCCATCAGCGGAAGGGGCAAGATCATTATGACCAGCTCGACTGTCGTGCTCGACGGGGACTTCTGCTCGGAGAATCCCGGCATGGTCCCGGGCCCCTACGTTCGATTTGATCTGGAGGACGATGGTGAGGGGATGTCCGATGACACCATGAGGCACGTTTTCGAGCCGTTTTTCACAACGAAGGAGGACGGCACCGGCCTCGGACTCTCCAGCGCGCATGCAATCATCAGCCGCTTCAACGGAACCATCAAGGTGCGAAGTCGTGTGGGGCGAGGAACCTGCTTCAGCGTGTTCCTCCCCTCGGTGGACGACCCTCCACGGGAGTTGACTTCCAGCGTTGAACTCCTCGCTCTTCCGCAGCGGCTGGACGGGCCAATCCTGTTGGTGGACGACGAGCCGGACATCGTGGAGATGCTTCAGGAGTATCTTCGAGAAGTCGGCTATGAGGTACTCACCGCTGAGACCAGTGAACATGCCCTGAGGCAGGCGTCCTTGAGCCCTCGACCTCCTGCACTCCTCGTCACCGATGTTCGTCTTGCAGAAACCAGCGGCCCTCGTCTGGCGCGAATCCTCAAAGAGAGCTACCCAAAGATGGGAGTGCTCTTCATGACCGGGTATTCGGGGGCCTTGGACACGGATGAAACGTCAGAATTGGCCGATCACCCCATCCTGCAGAAGCCGTTTCGACGAGAAGAGCTGCTCCGAGCGATGCACCGAGTCGCCCGGCAATTGGGGAAGGACTGATCACCAGTTTGGGCCGATGAATCCGTAGTATCGACCCATCCAATAGGGGAGCAGGTAGTCGCAACCGGTTCGCTCCTCTCCAGAGTCCTCCCCGCCATCCAGCTTGTAAGGACCACGATGCCACATCACCATGTCGGCAACCCGCTTGCTGATTGGGATGGGGTATAGCGCTTCTTCAGGAGCATCGGGGTTGACCTCTATGTCGGGGTCGAGACTGTTTTGGACCCGTCGGTCCCGCAAGGGGGCATCCGGGAAATCTCGGATCATCCAAGCAGCGTCATACAGGGCTGTTGGATCCTCTTCGCCGGTGGAATAGAGATACCAGGTCGTCTTCACCGGATTGTGTTCGAACTCTCCCCCGCGGTTTGGAGTGTTCTCCCCGTTGACGGACCACAATGTACGGCGGAACAACTCTCGGTAACGCTGTGCCAGGAAGGAGTCATCTTCCAACCGCATGAGGTGGAAGAAACCTTCGTAGGCCATGTATGTGTTGTACCACTTCGTTCCGTAGCCGGCGTAGACCCACATGTTTTCCTGGATGGCGTCTGGATACCCCTTGTCATAGGCCAGCTCGTGGTAATATTCCTGGTACTTCGGGTCGTCACTCACGGTCGCTGCCAGCTTGAACCAGGACAATGCCACGACGGCGTTGAGCCCGTTTGGGAGGGGCCAACCTTCCAGCATGTTTCCATTCAGGTCGCCGTAGGTCGTGGGCTCTCCGTCGGAATCCACCAGCGCCATGTCGTTGTCATGAAGGTGGTCCACCAGGTTGGTTAGAAACTCGGCAGCATTTCCTCTGATCTCCGGGTCGTCAATCAGGTCACACACGGCACCCAAACCGAGGACGGCGCCTGCCATCTGGTCCCGACTGACGTCTCCCCTCCAAATCCACCCCTCGAATTCTCCCGTTCCCTGGTGGCGATCACACTCCGGGTACCAGCAGGTGGCATCGTTTGCCTCCCAGGGGTCGTCCATTCTCCCGTAGGAACGTCCGAGGAGCCCTTTGACCCCCGTCAAG
>CALFHQ010000467.1 GCA_937876385.1 uncultured Pseudomonadota bacterium | reverse complement strand
ACTCGATTCAGTAGGAGATTGCCAGCAAGGTCACCAGCGGAAGGCAGATTCCGGGAGTTTCGAGAGGAGTCCCCCCTGTCGCGTCGGTGAGAATGGTGGGTTCGACGCACACAGAGTCCCCCAGGCATTCTTCCGAAACGCAAGGCACGAGGATGCACCACAAATAGTCATCTCCGACCAGCGGGTTCTCGCACGAGCAGGCTCCAAACGCGCCTTCGGTCGGCATGCCGGGAAGGGAGTCGTCTGTCCCCATCGCTTCCATCAGGCCCACGCAGGTGGAGTCCGGGCAAAAGGACTCGATTCCGTCACACCACCCCCCTTGGTCGAAGCAACATCCCGAAGCGGCGTCGCACTCTAGATGGAACGTACCTATCGAGGAGACGCACTCGGCATCGCCCTGGCATCCGCTGCACTCCTCGCTCTGACCCTCCAGTTTGCATGAATACATGCTTGTATCGCAGGTTCCTGCGTCACAATCCAGGTCGTCGGTGCATTGCACACACGACCAGATACCGTCTATCTGAACGCAAGCGGGATAGGGGTCTGAGCAGTAGGTACAAAGCTCGTCGCCTCCGCACGAATTTGTGCAGACGTTGTCGTCGCACCAGTACTCACCGTCTTCTCCAAACGAATCACAATCCTCGTCCACTTGACATTGAACACACTCGCCATCCACTTCCACTGGCAAGTAAGGGTGGGTGCACGGATTCAGACCGCATGAGCCATCTCCCAAGCACTCCTCTCCTTCTCCCATGCAATCTTCATTGGTTCGACACTCCTGGCAAACCCCGTCTACCCGAAACGGGGTTTGCCGAAGGCACAAACCCTCACAAGACTCGCCATGGCAGCACTCGGTATACAGGCTTGTACACAACCGGATCTCGGCTTTGCCGCCGGAATCGAGAGCAGACTGACAGGCAGTGCCGGCGGGGCATTGTTCATAAGGGTCGCACGGCGATGTGCAGTAGCTCCTCTCTGGATGGCAGCGTAGATCACCAGCGCAATCCCAATCGATGTCGCAACTGGCGCACAGCTCCTTTCCCTGGACGCAATGCCCCGTGTCCTGATCGCACTCTTTTCCCTCTGGGCAACCCCCAATCATGCAATCCAATTGGCATTGGAGGGTTCTGGGGACACATTGATATCCCTCGGTGTCCAGGGGGGTACACATCCACCCAGATGGGCAGTCATCGGAGCGCTCACAAGACTGAAAGCAGAATGTCTCTTCCCCAAGGGGATGGCATGTCAGTTCTCCCAGACAATCGAAGTTCTTCGAGCACGGCATGCATGGTCCTCGGTTCAACTCCTCCGGGCGTTCGGCATCCAATCCAACGTCCAACAGGTCAACGGGCCGGGTGTCATGGGCAACCTCTGTGTCCAACCCATCGGATGTATCCGAGCATCCGCCCCAGAAAGAAGCGAGGAGCGCAAAAAGGAGCACAAGACTCAGCGGGAATCGATGGTCGGGAATCTTCCTTGCATCGACATGCAATGTGGACAGGGAAACAACCAGCACGAGGCCTCCTCCAACAAAAGTTCGGTATAATTAGTATACTGACTTGATTCATACACGTCACAGGAAAGTTGTTGATCAGTGCATTTTTTGCCTTTCCCGAATTCGTGCGCCCTTTGCGACGATAGGTACTCCAGGAAATCAAGAGTTACTGTGCGCAAACGTCGATCTTCTGGCGCCGAAAGAAGGTGAGACGAGCGCAGTCGGCGACGAAGAGTACCGCTCTTGCCAGCCATTCACATTCTGGATCCAAAACCTGGAACTCCCCCGCAGGTGCTGCTAGGATGTGAGCATGAGCACCCCCGTCGACATCGTCCAGGTTCCCGATATCGCCAGCGCCCGCTTGGTGCGTCGCATCCTGGACGGGTATGCGCTGGAGCCCTGGGGTTTCCACGGGCTGGGCCATTGGGCGCGGGTGCTCGTCAACGGCCTGCTTCTTGCCACCGAAACCGCTGCAGACCGGGAGGTCGTGGCGCTTTTTGCGCTCTTCCACGATTCTCGCCGCCTCAATGATTCTCGGGATCCGGACCATGGGCCACGTGGAGCGCAACTCGCCGGAGAGTTGCGCCCGTACTTCACGCTGAACGACCGCAAGCTGGCCCTCCTGCAGGAGGCCTGCATCGGCCACACCGCCCAGGCCGACGCCTTAGACATTACCGTGAGGACCTGCTTTGATGCGGACCGGCTCGACCTCGCCCGTGTTTGGAAACGCCCCGACCCCGCCCTGCTGTGCACCGACATGGCCCGTCGCCCCGAGGTAATCGAAGCCGCAGTGGTGCGCACGCACAACTTCCCCGCGGCCGCATTCGTGCAACAGACGTGGGGGGATGTCCTAACACCGTCCGCCTAGAGCGGCAAGATTCAGGCTTCCCCGACGACGCCCAATCAGACGCATAGGGGTCAGACCCTTTCGTTTTTCCTTTTCTCTCCCTTTTGCCTAGAATCGCTGCGTTTTGACGCATAGGGGTCAGACCCTTTCGTTTTTCCTTTTCTCGATTCTACCGTCTTCAGACTGCGTTTCGAGGCAATTGGGGGCAGACTGTGGGGGATTTCGTGACCGGGTTCCTGTATCATCGACGCTGTACAGCAGGGAGGTGCTTCATGCGCATGTTGGGGGTGTGGTTCGTTGCTTTCGTCTTGTCCGCGGCGCTGCCGTCTTGCGACGGAGGTGGAGAGGACACGAGTCCGGTGGGGGAAGATGTCACAGACGCTTGCGGGCTCACGGTGCAGGACTTCTCGGACGGGGAATGGACGTTTGTGGTGGATCGACGTTGGGACGGGACGACGGGGGACGGTAAGCTCCCCACGGATGAATTGGGGGAGGGCGCCTATCAGCCGGTGGCCGACGGCGCAACCATGGCAGTCACGGTTGCAGAGGACGGGGCGAAAGTTGCAATCGGGGATGGGGAGCTTGCCGGGGTTAGAAGCTCCTCAGATGGAGACTCTGTCTTGTACGAGTTGAATTCCGGGACCTTCGCCGGAGGTCGATTCGTTGTGTGGGCGGTCGATGGAAGCTTGCAAGCCGAGTTGACGATCTATGGATCCGGGTTGCCCATCGTACAGAGCGAACGGGGTGGTTTGTCCCTGTCCCGTTGACATTGGCCCCAACTTGTCCTGGGGAGAAGTGCGTGATTCTTGAGATTCCGATTCGGAGGTTGCCTCCGTCCAGTGGGTCCACGGGGTCCACTCCGTCGAGATGCCACTGATTTCCTCTCCCACCCATCCAAAGAAATGTGGCGCTGCATGATCCATTGACGTCCTCGATTTAACGCGCACGGCCGACGCACGACTTATCACCGACGATTCCGATTCGATGTGCAGGGTTCACCCACGCCCACTTTGCGCACAAATGGAACCCTCAGAACATTTCGGAAATGAAATCCCACGCTGCCGAACCGACAGCCAGGACCAGAAAAGCACCGACCGCAGCGAGGATACCGTACCAACCGTACCAGATAGAAAAAAGGCCCCCGGTCGCCACGGAAAGAACCCCGATGCCAACCCAACCCCATTTGTCACTTTCCCTAAGCACGCCACCGAGCCAGACGAAGAGCGTCAGAAGCACCGAGGCGATCAACCAAACCCCCATCCCCTTGACCAACCGGGTAATCCTGGGCCACCACCCGATTCTTGAATCAAAGCTCCCGAAGAACAGTGCGCGGTCCTGCTCTGAAACGCTTTCCCCCACCGCTACCAAAGCGACTGCAGAAGATAGGTTGCCATAGTACGCCACGTGAGCAGTCTGCCCGCTCTTGCCCGCAGCGTAGTGTTTCGTAATCGAATTCCATCCGGTTTCCGACTCCTCCAGCTCAGGGCCAAGAAAACCGAGCATCTCATTGCCACGCTCAGCGAACTTGTTGACGTCTGCTGTGCCATCGACTGGCCAGCAAAACGCTGCCAACCCATCGTGACCCTCAGATTGGCTGGCGAACAACCGCAATCTCGACTCGTCTGAGTTCCCCCTCTTCAACGTCCATGACCCTGGCACGGAAACAGCAAAATGACAGGGTTCATCTTCAACTTGCACCCAATCGGCCGGGGTCTCTTCCGGGCCGCAACCGGTGGGCGCCAAACAAACCAAAGAAAGAGCGAGACCTAGCGAGATTCTCCATGAGCATTTCATCAAGCGATACCTCAATGCGACTCCGCAGACGTGAAGCGAGCAGCGTCCAATTGCTGGGCCGCAAGACAGTGTCAATCAAGCAACTGTGCGGTGGCGCCTCACTGGGCTGGAACTCCACTTGCACGATTGCCTGGAAATCGTCGATTCTGACTGATTCTCCCAGCTTGTATCTTCTGCTACCAATGGTGTCAATCTGTTTCTGCTAAGATAGAGTCCCAGGAAGTGGTGAAAGAACTTGCCGGCCTGAAGGGTCATGACTGCCCAAAGGATTGGGCTACTGACATTTTCACTTGGCAGTTGGCGCTGACACAATCAGTCGACCACTACATACAGTTTCCCCAAGTCTTGACACGTGACGGTTCATTGTCCCATAGTATCGTATTGGAATCACACAATGCGGGATTTCGCCATCGGTGAGGACAACTGTTCTCTTCATTTTTCTGCTGTCTGGATGGCCCAATTTTGGGCGCTGGGAGAGAGGCAATATGGCTCATGTCATGGTCCTTGTTGGTATTGCTGAGGTGTTTGTTGGTATAGGCTTCGCCTTGCTTGCTTCCGTAGCTGTCATCTTCACCTTTCGACATGTGGTCAAACTAGGCGACATGCAAGAGAAGCTCAAGGCGAACGACGCCGCCTCCGCACTGTTTCACTCGGCCGGCTTTGTCGCACTCGCAATCGTAGTTCGACCGAGTATTGATGGTGCTTTTGCCGCCTTTGACTTGCTTGCTCAGTCCGGAGGCTGGAATTGGGCGAATGTGCTCTCATTCATTGGATACACGCTTCTGCACATATCCGTCGGACTGGTAACTGGAGTGCTGGTCATTGTCGTTGGCGTGTGGTTGTTTGATCGCCTCACTCGGCGCGTAGAGGAACTTGAAGAGGTGGAACATGGCAATCTCTCGGCGGCTATCCTTTTGGCTGGTGTGCTGTTTCTCGTGGCGTGGCTGACGAGCCCCGGGCTCTCTCGTGTGTTGGAGGGACTTCTACCATGGCCTGATATCGCCAACACCATTGCAGTGGGGCAATAGCCATGCTCCCTAGAAGAGAATCCTGCGGTGGTTATGACCCTGGTCTCGTCCGTCTACTTCTGTGGGGATTGGGCATAGTTGTTCTCGCTCTCACTGCTACAGTCTTTCTTGTTCACAAACTCAGACCCGCCGACACCCTTGTTGACCTCGGTGAGGTATATGAGCCCCCGGACTCTTCTCCTCCAACTGATTGGAGGACCTCCTACCACTGGAGAACAACCTCCATGTATTCACTTTCACTTGACTTCGGTTTGGCCCCAGCACTAGCCAATCGCCTCAGCCCCTCTTTGATACCTGGTCAGACCAAGCATGATTTCGAATGTGTTGGTAGGCGAGAGTTGAGCTTGGCCTATCGCCAACCGCTTGCGTACTCCATGGGACATCTTTCCACGCTTGCTGACCGTCTTCGCCAGGCTGCTCAGGACCACGGTTGGAACGTCAAGGAACTCGTTGAGGTTGTTGTCGCTTTGGCCCAGGCCAGTGATTATCACGATCCAGTGGACCTGGGAGAACCCACAGGGCTCTTTCTCGGCCCGGTCACGCTGGCTAGGGGCGAAGGTGATTGTGATTCGAAATCGCTCCTGATTATTGCCCTACTGCGTGATCTCGGCATTGATGCAACGATGCTTGTGTCTGAGACCGGCAAACACGCCATGCTTGCGATTGACGTTCCCTTTCCAGGGCGTCATATCATCCTCAAAGGCAGGCGTTGGGCGTTAGTAGAAGCGACTGGCCACGATCCTGCTGGAGTCCTCAAGTCGGACGCAATGGCAGAATCCGATTGGACCGTTCTCAATCTCAGTAATGTAGAGCCAAGGCTTGCCGATGGTGCGCCGGAAGCGCTCGACAAAGCATCAGGTCTCTAGCAGCCACCGGTTGACACTCGCTGGAGCCGCACCCGTATCACCATCAACATGGCCCCGGCAGGTGCTCCAAAACGGGGAAGAGTGTACGACCTTCCCCAGGCCGTCGCTATCTTGGCCTCTGATGGCGGCCACAACCTCTTGATGGTTGGAAGCCCGGGGTCCGGGAAGACCATGTTGGCAGGCGAATAGCTGATGTTGTGCCTGCCGGGAGCCGCAATGCCATCAATATCCTGGCCCAACGCTCGCTCGTCCCAACAGACCTGGGGTAACCAACCGAGAATCAAGGTGTAAGCCACGCAGCTTCCTCCGCAAAGACTGGTCCAACCGCCAATTTCCTTGCGTTGGCGGCTTTTCGGCGTGATGGTTCGAACCATGGAAACCACACTCAGCCATCGGCAACATCAGTCCAGCCGAGTTCGAGAGGCGTCATCGACAGAAAGTCGCTAATGCGGCATAATTGGAGTGTCCATCAAAGCGAGGCAACGTCAACCCACGTAAGGGCGTTTAGTGACTAGATGCAGTGCTCGTCCACCCCGATTTTCAGCAGACAACTCGCTACCTGCTCAAATACACTGTTCGACTGCCTTGAGTACACCAACATCTCCACGGCCTCGAAATCGACGCTCGGTGCAAGGCCGTAGCGGCTCTCGATTGCAAGAAAACATGCAGCGAGCTCATCTGCCTTCTTTGGATCACCAGCGGCAAGCATCCACTCGTCCAGACAAAGTTGAGCACGCCATTGCAGAAAACCCTCGTTGTACCCTCCACCCCTTACCAGTTCTTCCATCTGCCTTGGCGACCGCTCCAGTCCTCCGTCGTAGATCAGGGCGAACTTCGAGAAGTGAGAACAAGCCTCTCTCCATTTCTGCAATCGTTTGCTCTCTTGGATGCGTTCGGAAGAGGCAGCCTTGCCGACATCTGGCGGTGCCACAGCATCACTTTGGATTAAACCGACCGAAGAACTGTGTTGAGTCTCGGTGTCTCCCCGATTCTGAGAGGCCAGAAATGCTCCTCCCCGCAGGTGACTGATTCCGAAGGTGCGTGGGTCGCCCCACTCAAGCTCTGACGTCCCCATCAGGCAGTCCTGGCGAGGCGCCTCGGCACTGTCGGTATCGGAGACCACGATGGAGAATCCGAATTGGGCCAGATAGAACTTCGGTTTAAGAACGGAAGCGTTTACGAAGCGACGAAACCAAGAAAAGGGCAACATTACTTCCATAGAATAGCCCTTTTCGGTGCGAGCCCAGGCAGCGTGAACCCCATCCGGGGCGGGTTTCGAGCTGGGGACGAAGCTCCGTACGGTGCAAGCCGGGGGTTCCCCAGACAGGATGAACCCGAGCTGTCGCACCCATTGATCCGGCTTGTCTCGATCGGCAAATGGGTCATCGTGGGGATGAAGAAGGAACGCCTCAGCGTCAAACCACATCTCGACATGGTCGCTCCTGAGCTCGTGACCGGAAGCAGAAGCAGGGACCAACACGTCATCGGTAATGGCGACACCGATGACGATCCCATCGTCCAACCAAAGGGCACCCGCTTGGAAGCTCAAGTCCTCCGGCCCATCGTACTCAGGCCATTGGGGCCGAGAGAGCAAGAACATCTCGTCGTGGACATCGGCAAAACGGGCATCCTTCCAAGCTTGTTCGTCCAACACTCCGTCCACCTGCACACCGCTGGTCGTCTGGACGGGATCGACCGGCAGGTATCTGACAGCACCATAGCTCCCGGCGCCGAATGGGAGTAGGCGGAGAAAGGCCTCGTTGACCGTACCGACACTTCGGGTGTAAACACCTGTCTCAAGATCTGCCACGAACCCGGTGATTCTATCGTCTCGATGGATATCGAAGGAGCTCTCCGTAACCTGTTGAAACCTCCCGGAAACGAAACGGAAGCACCGCTCGTCGTAGCTCCCCCCGGCGAAGCACCAGAAATGGCCCACACAGAGCACGCCATTCTTCCGATAGAAGGACAGTTCGTTTGGTTCGTCCGGTGGCCCTCCCGGCTCCCAGGGCACGACCTCTGCATCCAAGTGAACGAGGTCGAGAGCGCCGGAGTCCCCTCGCAGCCCCACCGCCAGCACTCGGTTGGTGTATGAGTCAAGACGCTCCCCCGTCTTGGGATCAACCTGGATCAACACAGCGGCAGCGTCTATGTCCCCGTCCTCATCGAAGTCTTCCTGGATGAGAGTCGCCTCGTCAAACTCCGTGGGTGGCGCCCAGATCAACCCCACAGGTGCTTCGACACCCGGGATTCCCTTCTCCAATGCTAGGCGAGCAAGCGTTTCAGCGATTTCCGCAGGAGAAGAACTGGTTGGGTTTTTCTGCTCATCTTTTTGTGTTGAAACCTGGGCCTTCGACTCCGAAGTGGATACTGCCCCAGACCGTCCTCCGCAGGAGGCGAGAAGCGCAAAGAACCACAACAAGTAAGCGCCGCTTGGTCGGATCATGACGTTGCCTCGGTTTGATGGACACTGCAATCATGCCGCATCAGCGACTTCCTGTCCATGGTGCCCCTCGAACTGGATTGGACTGATGCTGTCCAGGGCGAAGTGGCGTCGGTGGAGCCAGTAGCATGATCCATCCCCGTCCTCGATTTGACACGCACGGCCGATGCACGACTTATCACCGACGATTCCAATTCGATGTGCAGGGTTTCCCCACGCCCACCTGGGGAACCAGCGCGAGAAGCGCTGGAGTCCCGAGGCTACGACGTAGCGCCCCTCAAATCGGGGCGCAGGCACGGGCAACCCGTTTGGGGGAGCTCTTGCCAACCCAAGAAAAACACCCACGAATTGAACTTTCTTCACCCTCTCCGCACGCGTTTCTGATTTTCGAACGATTAGTGGGAATGTGGGTCAGACCCTTTCGTTTTTCCTTTTCTTGCGTTTGGACCATCAAGACGCCACTTTCTGGCAGCTTCCGACAACGCTTAGGCCCGAATTTGCCCTGTGAAGGGGTGGACCCCGTTCTTGCATGGGACGGCGAGAAATTCCCTTTTCGTGTTGCCAATCAAGGAGCTTTGGCCATTGTGTGCCGAAGAAATTGGCTTCCAACTAAAGGAAAAACGAAAGGGCTTGGCCCCGTGCGCAGGGAGCTAAACAGGGTCATCTTGACCAGCGATCATCCCCGCAGGCTGCGTCAGTCGGCTC
>CALFHQ010000466.1 GCA_937876385.1 uncultured Pseudomonadota bacterium | reverse complement strand
CCACTGACCCCGCGATTCCTCGTTGGCCGCATGCCATCCGGTCGGGCGGTTTCTAGTGTTCGTGCTGGTCGTAAGCCTTCTTGAAAGCCTCAAGCTTGCTTCTCAGCGTCTTGATGACCTCCAGGTCCGTTCCCTGCTTCGCCTTCATGGCATAGACCAGCAGATGATGGGCCAGCTCGATCTTCTTGAGATAGGCTGCATAGGCCTTCTTGTCGCTGGAGTCCACGGGCTTGATTTTCTGCGTCATGAAGTACTGGTACACGATGTACTGGAACTTGTCGGCGTGGTCGTCCTTGGTAGTCACCCAGCGAACGATCTGATTGTAGTTCGTGGGCGACTGTCGGCCCAACTCGACGATACTCTTCATGGCCTTTTCCATGGTCGTGATGTGCTCGGCCAATTCGTCGAAGCGAGCGTCGTCGTCGTAGATTCCGCAGGGAACTTCGCAATGCGCCCAAGCATTTCCGGCCGCAAACAGAGAAACAAACATTATCACGGGTACAAGCAGTTTTTTCATTGTCTCCTCCTGGAGGTTTGGTTGAGTAAGAGTGAAACCGTGGGGACACATTGGGAACGAATCGAGGAAACGTCCAGGGCGCTTCCAGACAGTTTCGACTCATTTCCATCCACACCTTGCCAACAATTCCATTGAGTAGCATGATTGGCTCAACTTCATGGAGGCTATGATGTCCACTACAGTTCTTATTGTTGCTTGTGTCATCGGTGCATTGCTGGTTGGGTTCTTCCTCTTCGTAGCCCAAGTTGTCGCCCCGTATGTGCTGGGCGGTCTGGTGGTAGCGTTCGGAATCTACCAGGGAGTGCAAACCGGCGGGGACTGGGGTTGGATCCTCGGCATCAGCTCATCCCTGGGAGGAACTGCCTTCATTCTGTTCCATGCATGGCGAAGCTCTAAAGAATCCGACAACTCAAAGGCCCCCAAAGCCCAGAAAGGGACGTCCCCAGAAGAGAAGAAATGATGTTCGGTGACTACAGGCTGTCCAACGCGGCCTTCAGCTTCACATCGACCTGATCCGCCAACCCTGCCAGCGGTTTGTTGTCCACCACCTGGAAGAGCTTCTGGACATTGAGCGCCGACGCAGTCACGGTGCCGTCATCGTTCTCGTACACGACAATGTTGCACGGCAGAAGCAAGCCAATGCTCAGTTCAGCCGACAACGCCTGGTGGGCCAATGGCGGATTGCACGCTCCGAGAATTCGGTAGTTGCGAAACGGCACATCCAATTTGTTCTTCAGCGTTGCCTTCACGTCAATTTCAGTGAGCACGCCGAATCCCTGCTCCTTCAAGGCTTCCGTGACGTTGGTCAATGCGGTGTCGAAATCGATTGTTCCCAGGTTCTTTGAGTTGCCATAGCTTGGATTTTCCATGTGATTCTCCTTGACTGTTGCTTTTCATCAAGACTGCTAATGAGAGACGGGTTTGTCCAGATGCGTTACAAGGTTCGGTGTAGAGTCCGTCGTCCTTGACAGAGCGCCAGCCAACTTGCGAGAATCCCCCCGTCGAGATTTTCGGCGCCCCGTCCCCGTTCGTGTTTGTTGTCGCAATTGCGGAGAAGACAGATGGTGAAGAAGTTTTGGGTCCAAATCGGCATGATGAGCCTCGCGGCGCTGTTCTCCTGGGGATGCGGAACCTCCGACAGTTCCCCTCAAGACGCAGCGGACTCCACCGACGATGCTGTACAGGAAATCGTTTACGATGCGTCCACCGACATATCGAATGAAGACACCAGCGCCGACGAGACCCCCCTCCCGGACTTCGAGCCGGTGGTGTTCGCCGTAATCAGCGACATTCACCTCGACGGCGAATTCCAAAGCACAATCCCTCAGCGAGTTGTGGAACTCCTCCAGAAGGCTTCCGAGGCCACACCCAGTCCAGAGTTCATCGCCATCAACGGTGACCTTACGGATCAAATGGAAGAACCCGTGGACACCGGGGAGGGCTCCATCATGGAAGCGCTGCGCATGGTCCTCGATTCGTCGCCGCTTCCTGTGGAGCCAGTGCTGGGCAACCACGACTACTATATGAAAGGGGATGCCATCTTCCAACTAACCACGGGGCACGGAGGGCGCACCAACCTGTTTCAGGAAGAAATCGGTCTGGCCCCCTGGTACCACACCGTCCACGGGGGGATGAATTTCGTGCACCTGAACTCCATGGCGGGAGCCACCCCAGGCAGCGGGGCGGCAGAGTCCATCGGCCTCAACGGAACCCTGGGGAAAGCTCAACTCGAGTGGCTTGACGACCTGCTGTCTGATGGAATCCCGGCAGTACTGTTCATGCACCACCCCCCCTTGACCCTCATCGAGGAAGGGGATCTCACCTTGGAATCCCTCATCAAGAAGCACAAGGACACCGTTCTGGCGGTTTTCGTCGGCCACATCCATGTCTGGGGCCGCAGCGACATCGAGGGAGTTCCCATCTACATCGTAAAGGAAGGATTCCACGGCAAGAGCTTCTACCACGTCCGCGTAGACCCAGAAGCCGGCACGGTGGAACTGCTCAACGGAGATTCCATAGACTTCGGGGAAACCATCGAGGTCCCCTGCGATCCCAATGAGCCGCCGGCAGTAGACAACCCAGCAGACTGGGAAGGGAAAGTCCTTATCCTGGATGTACCCGATGGCCACATTGAACCCATGGGGCTGGGAACCTACCTTCGAGAGACCATGTCTCAAATTCCCATGGCCATTCGGCTGGGCAATCCAGGAGGCGACACGGAATCGATCCCGGCGCTCATCACCATCGGAAAGACCGTTGGAGATGGAACCGCCGACGCTCCCCCCTATCTGGATCAGACCAATCAAGCCCCTTGCATGGAGTTGGACTTCCTCTTGGACGGCCCCTGCTTCACCACCACACCCATCGACCTCAAAGTGAACCTCGGACCGGTCATGGGTCTCCCGCTGCCTCCAGGCTGGCAGCTTCGAGCAGAGTTCAAGGATTTCACGCTGTCAGGGGAATTCACCCCGGAAGGGAACGTGGAAAATGGCATCGTGATGGCTGCCATCGACTTCAACCTGGGAGCCGAAGATCTAAAGCAAATCATCACTTCCCAGTATTGCGCCGGCAAAATGGCCGACTGCACCCCGGGAGATGCCGACCTCCCACTTTGTCCCGAGCCGCTGGACTCGAACATCTTCTTCGATTCCATTCCGGCACAGTGCGACGTCAATCTTCTGGGCATCGGTCTGCGCTCTATTTTTTCGATCTTTGCTTCAGTGCCTGGATTGGCAGTGCAGTTGGACGCCAACTTCACGACCTTTGCGGGAGTGGAAAGCGAGACGGCTGAACCGGGAGCCTTCGCCCCCGACCTCTTTGCCCCATTGCCCGAAGGGAGTTGCCCCGCTCAGTAGGACGCCCCACCCTTGCGCGAAGTTTAGCGCATGGAAACCTCGACGTGCACCAACTGCCAGTGGACAACGAAGGGGTGCACGATTCCTCGACACAACCCCGCCAGTTGGCTAAACTGCCTCCACCGCTGATGGTTGCGGGAACGGAGGGACGAGCGTGAGACTTTCACTTTCTTTGTTGATGGCCGGAGCCCTGGTGCTGGGAACGATGGCGTGCTCCAGTAGCGACACAAAAGAGCAGCAGGATGTTGCGCCGACCACGGACGTCACCCAACCCGAGGACGGAACGACGGGTACCGATGCCACTTCGGACTTGCTGGAAGAGACGAACGTTCCCGACAATCAGGACGACATCGACGCGCCTCCTCCCATCCAGCCCCACGTCGAAACCGTAGACCAATACAGCATCGTCTATCTGTCGGGAACTCCCTACGAAATGGGTTTCCAGCAGGGGGAACTGCTCCACGACATTGTGGCGGATGCCATGGAATTTGTGAAAAACGACGCCATGCTCTCTTCCATCCCGATGATTGCTGAAGAGATGGGGATCATCGACATTGCGATGGAGAACTCCTATCCGGACTTGGTCGCCGAATGCCAGGGGCTGGTGGACGCCACTTCCGACGTGGGTTTCACCATGGACTTCTGTCTCGTCTTGAACTTCGGGGATGTCATGCTGGAGATGGTGGAAAACGGCATGCCCGAGGAAGACATCGAGGGCCCTGGTTGTTCCGGAGCCATTGTCGCCGGCGACGCCACGGTGGACGGACACCTGCTCCACTCCAGGAACCTCGACTGGGGTTCCATGAACATCGACATCATCCACCAGCACCCGGTCATCTTCGTTCGGCAGCCGGAGGGGGGAATCCCTCACGTCTACATTGGCTTCCCCCTGAACCTCAGCCCCTATACCGGCATGAACGTGGCGGGCATCGCAATTGGTTCTCAGGAAGCAGAGCCTGCGTCGACTGCGGAGATGGCCCTCACCGGGCGAAGCCACGTCCAGATGTTGGGGGAGATGTTGAAGTCTGCCAGCTCCCTTGATGAAGCCCGTGACTTCATCAACAGTCAAAAGCACATGTCGGCGGAGATCCTCGTGGTTTCTGACGGCAATGCGCAGACTGGTGCCGTATTTGAGATGACGGCCACGGGAATCGGCGAACGAGACCTGGAAGGCGGTGTGGCGTACGCCACCAACCACTTCATCCACCCCGACATGAAACTAAAGCAAGCTGTTCCATCTGCGGGAAGCGTGTCTCGATTGATGCGATTCAGTCAGCTTCTGGATCCAGACGGAGAGGATTCCCTTTACGGCGAGTTGGACCTCACCAAACTGGCAGCGGTCATGCGAGACCCCATCGATCCAGCCGCTCCAGAGGAACTCAGTTACGAGGAGTTGGAGGCGGCCAACTGGGACATCGACGGCGCTCTGGGATTGAACGGCCCCATGCACTTCGTCATCTTCGACCCCGAGAAACACCTCTTCTGGGTGAATGCCGGCGTCCTGCCCCTGTACAAGCAGCCTTACCGATGCTTCTCCCTGGAAGAGTTGCTCGGCTACCCGGATGCGACCCCGTGCACTCCGGAGACCATCCCATAGCAGCACGAGGCTGATTCAAAGACCTTCCGGTATCCCTACCCTTTCTTTCGAACGTACAGTTGTTTGTGGATTCGTGCGACCACGGTTGAGTCAGCGTCCTTGACCTCAAGGGAGAATTCCGGGAGGTGGACAGCGCCATTTTCCGTGGCTTGCTTGATCCCCTCGACGGCTTCGTCGGGGACTTCGATGGCGCATGTGACAGTTCCCTTGCCGGGTCTCAGAAATTGGATCGAGGCCGTCTTGTCCCAGACGATGTAGTCGGTCCCCAATCGCTGCATCAACAACAGCATCACGTGCGGGTCTACCATGGAGTAGAGTGATCCCCCGAAGTGGGTACCGACGGCATTCCGGTTGTACCAATGCAGCGAAAGAGAAACCTCTGCACTCCGCCACTCAGAGTCGATGTGGCGAATCCTCACCCCGGCCCCCAGATAGGGTCCATAGAGATTCAAGATTCCTTTCAACATCCACGGGCGCATGCGATGGAAAAGCATGAAAAACCTCCCACAAAGATGACGCTATTGTCGCTCAGGAGTTTGGGAAGGTCAAAGCGCTACCGCAGAATGGCACTCTACCCGATTTC
>CALFHQ010000465.1 GCA_937876385.1 uncultured Pseudomonadota bacterium | reverse complement strand
TTTCTCCCAGGTCGGCGTCCACCGAGAAATGGGCGGTGCCCCCCTTCTTGCCGGAGTCGAAATCCGCTTCGAGCACATACCCCTTCTTCATCATGGAGATGCCGGGGTTTCGAGCCGATACGACCCCGTGGCTGAAGTCCACCACCCGCTCCACAACGCCAGGCTCCTCGGTTTCGAGGTCCACGGTGAGTTGAACGTTGGTCCACTCCAACTCGGGTGTCTGGCGAAGCAACGCTGCCAATCTTCCCGAGCGCCCACCCCCCGCTCCTCCCTTCTGGCCAAGCTTCTCTCGAACCCTCGCAACAAGGGGTGAGAGGTTGTCGGTTCCATCGAGGTGCCTGAAGACGGCCACATGGACGCCGTCTCCCCGGACCTTCATCACCGTAGGGAGCCCTTCTCGAAAAGAAAACGGGTCGATGAGCAGCTCTACAGTATCAAAATAGACCACGGGGCGGTCTTTGGGGCCAACGGAGATCCCCTTGAGCACCAATCGGTTGAGCCCTTCCAGCTCGACGCTATCGCTTCCAATCTTGGCATCGGTGAGCTTGCTGACGCTGGAGAACACAGAGCTCACCAACCTCTCAACGTATGCGGGCACCAGCCACCAATAGCCCAGCGCTGCCGACATCACCAGAGCAGCCAGAATGCCCGCCGTGAGGACAGGCCAGTTTCGCCGGAAGAACCCCCTCTCGTAGGATTTCCGGCCTCTCCCAGTGGATTCGTTGTCTTTCATACAGCTCACCCCGAATTCTCGGCGACTATCATAAGCCAGCAGCCCCAGCCGACGCAAGGAATTGTGGGTCATTGTTGCTCTGCAAATTGCTGGCGAGGAGCTAACAATCCGACGGTCGGGTGCCTATACTGTGTGCAAGGGGAAAGAAGCCAGGTCGTGGTCCAGATGGGGAGTTTGCTCTGGAGGGCTGCGATGAAAACGACAATTCGACTGCTCAAGAAACACTGGAAGTCGGGTCTGACATTGACCTTCCTCCTCTTCTTCTTTGTATTTCCGGCGCTGCGCCTCGGCTTTTCGTCCCTCGGCAGGGCCCTTTCACCCGGTGAACAGACAGAACCCGTCTATCAGTTGTGGCCTCGAAATGGCGAGGTTGTGTCGACCTTGACGCCGACTTTGCGGTGGCCAGCCCCTCGGGAAGGGAACTTCCTGGTGGAGGTGACCGGCGTGCGGGCCGACGGAGGGACCACCGGATACAGTTTCCAGAGCACCTCTCCGCGCCTGACGGTTCCTTCGGGACTGCTTGAGGAGGGTGGGAACTACTGCTGGTCGGTGAAGGAAGTCTCGCAAGGCCTTCCAGAGCGACTGGCTCAAGGGTGCTTTGAGACCCAGCTAAGCCTCATTCGTGGCCCAGTGCGCGTCTCCCCTGCCGTGTTGTCACTGGGACCCACCGAGTTGTCCTCGGGAATTGCCCTTCAGGTTCAGGTTCCCCGGGGGACTGAGGTGGAAGTTCGACTGCCGGAATTCCTCACTACCGACGGAAGGCGAAAGGTTCTGACCACCGGAAGCGTCACTCTCCCGCTGCTGTTCACCCCTGCAGTTTCCTCCCTCTCTCCAGATGCTCAAGGCACCCTGGGACATGTCCTCGTGGTCGTGGACTCCAATGAGCACCGTCTTCCGGTGCGATTCGACTCCTCCACCATGGGCAACTGGATGCGCAACGTTGAGTCGGGGTTGAACCCAATCTCGGACACTCCCAATTTTCCAAACTTCTCTCAGGGACTTCTGGCTCGGTACACCCGTGGCACTTGTTTGGGAATGGTGCTGGCGGTGTCCAACAACTTTGACCGCTGTCGAGAATGCAGCGAGGGTCGCTGCGGTTGCACCCCCATGCGGCTGCGTTCACTCCTGCATCCCAATTCAGTCAAGGAAGAGATGAACTTCCTCCACATGGCGAACCTTGACCCGAGCAATTGGAACGGCGCGGTGTTCTCGATCCTGGGCACTGGAGAGCATCTGGAGATGGCCTCTCGCATTCTCGCTCGCCTCTCCAAAGGGGAGTCCGTCCCCCTCGCAGTGCTCCCCGGAGACGAGTCGAAGGCGCAGAACGTCGGTCACGCGGTCCTCGTCTACAGTGCTCAGGAGTTCCACGACGTATTCCTGTTCCATGTCTACGACCCCGACATGACCTACGAAACAAACGGCCCTCCGGGGACCTTCATTGTGGTAGAGAAGGACTCAAACGCCAATCCGGCCGCGACCTACCACAACTTCGCCGGGGTGGACGTCGTAAAGATCTTCCCGCTCAGCCCTTCTCCCGTGTTGGGTACCCTGGCTGGGGTTGTGTCTGGACCGTTCAACGCAATGGATTCCGGGATCATCAACTGGATTGATCAGTAGCGGGAATTGGTGCCGGCTTCCCTACGATTCGAGGGGCCCATCGTGGGAGTAATCGAAGACTCGAACTCTTGAAACTCCGGCCAGTCGAGCCAACTTCTTCTCCAACGAGGGGTCTCCCACCACGACGATCTTCTGGCGTTTGGGAACCAGCCAACGTCCCATGGCATCAGCGGCCGCCTCGTCGGTGACACCTTGCACATATCGGATGAAGTCCTCTGCATAGTCTAGAGGTTTTCCGGTGAGCCGAGAGCGAATGATGAGGTTCATTCGCTTGTAAGGCGCTTCCACCATGAACGGGTACTGATTCACCAGGTATTCCCGGGCGAAGTTCATGTGTTCTGCTTCCAATCCGCCGCTTTGCAGCGAACTCAGCAACTTCAGGGTCAGCTCAATGGAGGGCACAACGTCCTCGGTCTTTGGAGCGTATCGAATCCGGAAGACCCCGGTGTCACGACCCGGAATCATCCCGGCGCTGACTCCATAGCTCCACCCTCGTTTCTCCCGAATTTCCCGCACCAGGACCGAGGTGAAAGTTCCCCCAAAGCCGGTGATGGACACGAGGAGTGGGAACAGGTCCGGGTGACTCCCCGGGATCCCTTCTTGCCCGATGACGATCTGTGCCTGAGTCTGCCCGGTTCGAGCGACCAGAACCACATCCAAGCCCTCGACGCCGGCGGGCACTGCGGGCAACGGCTCAATGTCGTCTCCTTCGGGCATCGCAGTCAAGACGGGAGCCAGGTGGTGTAGAGCTTCCTTGTCCGAGACGTTCCCGGCGGTGCCCATGACGAGGTTCTTCTTGATGACATTGCGTTCTCTGTAGGACACGATGTCGTCACGGGTGATGGCCTTGACGCTTGAAGCGTATCCGCGCATGGGATGCCCCAGCGGGTGTTCGTGGAAGAGGAGCTGCGTGAAGAACAGCCCGGCGCAGGCCGAATCGCTGTCTCTCACTTCGCTGCTCTCGGCGATGGTTTGCCGCTTCACCTTTTCGAGTTCGTCCAGGGGAAAGGTCGGCTCAAGGAGAATCTGTCGAACCAACTCCACCAGTTGGTCGAGATTCCGAGTCGAGGAATCCCCGGTGACCTGCAGCGTGAGGTTTCCCACTTCGGCGCTGAGGCTGGTTCCAAGAAAATCAATGGCTTCCCGGATCCCCTGACGGTCGTATTTGGCGGTGCCCCGAAGGAGCATCTCCGAAGCAACGTACGACAGCCCCTCGAGGCCCTTCGGGTCCCGAGTGGTCCCCGCAGCAAACACCAAAGCCAGATCCACGATTTGGGCTCTGTTATCAAAAATATGTATGCGTTCCATGGTTCTCCTGTCACTCGGTGGCGCCCCTATTCGGGAAGCTGCGCTACAACGGTTCTGGCAGAGGGGACAAGGGACTCTCGGATGGCCGCGGTGATGTCACGCTCGGTCACCTGTCTAACCTCGTCAAGGACACGGAAATAGCGTTCGAAGTCCCCCGTGGTGGCGTGGTAGTGCCCCAGAGCCTGGGCTCTCAGCGTCACTGAACGAAGGGAGCGAAGAAAGCCCATCTCCAGGCGATTGAGAGACATCTCCCGCTCCCGAGGGGTGATCCCCTCCGTCACCGCCTTGCGAATTTCGTCGTCGATACCGGCCATCACCGCTTCCCAATTCCCGTCTGCGGCGAGATTCGCCTGCACTTCGAAGGTTCCCCCCATGGCAAATCCAGAGTACCAACCACCAACGTCGGTGGCGATCTCCTCGTCCTCCACCAGTCGGTTTCGGATTCGAGCGCTCTCGGAATTGAAGAGGATCTCGCACGCCATCCCCAAAGCCATGGCGTGGGGAGCGGCGAGGGCCGGAGCGTTGTTGAGAGTCAGCACTCTCTGGGTCTGGACGGGGGCCTTCAAGAAAGCGGTCGTCGCTTCCAGAGGGGGTGTGGGAAGGAGGATTCGTCGAGGGGGAACGTCCACGGGTGGAATATCTCCGTAGTACTTCAGTGCAAGGTCCAGAACTTCCTGCACATCCACGGCTCCTACGACCACGACCGTGGCGTTGCCAGGGGAGTAGTGGGTGCGGTAGAACTGGAGGCAGTCCTCCAACGTGATGGCGTCGATGTCCTCCATCCAGCCGATGGTCGGGTGCCCGTACGGGTGGTCCTTGAAGTGCAGGTGAAAGAGCTTCTCCGACGCTCGGCCTTCGGGATCGTTGTCCACTCGCAGGCGCCTTTCGTTCTTCACCACTTCTCGCTCGGAGTCCAGTTGGGATTGGGTCAGCACCATGTTGGCCATTCGGTCGGCTTCCAGGCGCATGACCAACTCCAGCTTCTCCGCCGGGAGTTTCTCCTGGTAGTACGTCCAGTCAAGCCACGTGGCCGCGTTGGTGTAAACCCCGTTAAACTCCAGGAGGCGGTCAAATTCCCCCTCCTTGAAGCTCGCCGTCTCCTTGAACATCAGGTGTTCAAAGAGGTGAGCAATCCCTGTGCGGCCTGGCCTTTCGTCGCCACTTCCCACCCGAAACCAGGTCTG
>CALFHQ010000464.1 GCA_937876385.1 uncultured Pseudomonadota bacterium | reverse complement strand
CCCCGACTTGATGGGCGTGTAGCGGGCAGGGGAAGATTACTTCACGGCAGCATTTTGGAACGGTGGGCGTACAGGTCCCAGATCAACGAGGAGGATCTCTGTGTGCTTGTGCGCGGTGAAGGAGACGGAGGACTCTGCTGTCAGCCCGACCCCGTCGCCATCGGTCAAGACGAGATCCTGCGTGGTGATTTCGCCCTCGATGACATGTAGCCAGGCGCTGCGTCCCGGGGAAAGTTCGTGGACCAGGTGGTGTCCCGGGTCGAGGACGCTGGAATAGACGATAGCATCCTGGAGGATTGGCAGCGATCCCTTGCGACCGTCGGGGGAAGCGACGACGCACAGGACGTTGCGGCGCTGGGCCGAGGGGAAGAGCTTTTGTTCGCGAGCGCTGTCCAGGCCTACCTGAGTGGGGTTCAGGGAGATCCGGAAGACCTGTGCCCGGTCACCACGGGACACGTTGTTCTCCTTGTAGTGAATACTGCGGCTGATGATGCAGTGCTGGAACTCTCCAGTGTGGACCACGCCGGAGCGTCCAGTGGAGTCCTCCTGCGCCAGAGCGCCTTTGTATACATAGACGACGACTTCCCCCTCCTCCCGTGGATGGGGCGCTTCCGCTCTCTCCCGGGGGAGTCGCAACTCGTCGAAGCCGACAAGGAGCCCGAACGCGCCCAATGGTTCCTCAGAAGAGGTGACTAGGGGGAACGCAGACCAGGTCTCGTACCTCCCCCGCTCCACGTGGTGGCGCAAGGTGTTCCTCAGTAGGGTGAGCATTGGCTCTGCCTCATGGCGTTAATCGACCGGTCACGGGGTCGCCGAACTAGCGAGCGGGAGGTGCTTGATAGCCATCTCGACGAGGGCCGCAAGGGACTCCTGCTTTGGGACCACATTTGCGGCGATGTTTCTGAGTTGTTCCCGGGCGTACTTGGCTTCCACTTCGTTGGGGTAATCGTCGATGAGAATCCGGTAGAGGTCCAGGGCGCCCCGGAGATCCTTTGTGGTGTAGTGCGTCTGGTATGCCGTTGCATACTGCCAGGCGGCCTTTGTCGGTTCTTCGATATCCTTCATGGCTTCTCCTTTGAAGAGCATCCGACCGGGTTCGGTCGGATGCTCCATGGCACCAATGACCTATTGAGCCGTTCTACTGGTTCGCAGTTTGTGGTGCTCGTTCGATGATGATCTCGACTCGCCGGTTGTTGGCGCGGCCTTCGGGTGCGCCGTTGTCCGCTACCGGGTGGCCTTCGCCCATTCCGTGGGCTACGACGAGATCACCCTCGTAGCCACTTTGCACGAGGTAGTCTCGAACTGAGTCGGCCCGGCGCTGTGACAGATCGAGGTTGAAGCTGTCCGAGCCCTGCGAGTCAGTATGCCCCTCTACGACGAGCTTGCGTTCCCGGGTAGTCAGCAACACGGCGACCACCTGGTCGAGGCGAGTTTTCGCTTCAGGCAGCAGGGCTGACTGGTTGGAGGCAAACAGCACGCTTCCCGAAAGGGTGATGACCATTCCTCGGGCTTCATTCTTGACTGCAGCGAGCTTGGCCAGTGCGGCCAATGCGTCGGCGGTTTCCTGTTCGGCTTTTGCCCGCGCCACTTTTTCCGCCTGGAGCTTGTCAGCGACGACTTTGCCGCTTCTTTCGGAGTCGGCCAGTGCGCCCTGGGTCTGGCTGAGGTTCTTCTTGGTCTTTTCAACGATTCTGCCCTGGGTTTCAGTAAAGTCTTCCTTCGCCTGAGCCTGGTTCCTTCGCTCGTTGACGATGGATGCCGTGGCTTCGGCCAACTCCGACTTGCGCTGGGCGACGTAGGCGAGGTCGAGTGTTCTGTAAGAGTCCGGGTAGTCCCGGAACGATTGCTCCGCTGTGGTGAGGGCCTTGTGTGCCACGTGCAGTTCTGCTTGGGCGACCTGAGACGCAGGTCCGTTGCTCGCCTGCTGGTAAGCGTTGCGGGCGTTGACGAGTTCCTGCGGGGCCGTGGTAGCGCAGCTTGCTGCCAGCAACCCGGTGCAGGCAATAGTAATCAATAGCATCTGGGTATTCATGATGGACTCCTGTCGTCTGATGGTTCGTTCCGGTGCATTTGGTTATTCGTTGTCCTGTCGCAGCTTACGCACACGCTCCACGGCGTCTTGCGCTGCCGTCTTTTCTGCACTTTCCCGGGAAAGTGCGACTGCCAGTTCCGCGTCGGCTTCGGCTCTCATGAGCTGGGATTTGGCCTGTTCCTTGCGGCCGTCAGCCGCGAGGGCTTCGGCCTTCTTCAGCTCTTCCTTGGCGAGTTGCAGGTGGAGCGCTGCGCGGGGTACCTGTGAGGCTCCTACCTCTTCTGCAGCGCGGATTCCCGAGGTCGATGCCTCGGTGCGCAGCGGAACCGTCGCGCATCCGGCAACAAGGGCGGTAGCCAAAATGGCCACAGCAAACACGGCATTTCCGATTCTAAACACTGTTCTCATGGGTTCTCCCCTCTTCTAGGACCCGTTGTTTCAACGGATCGTGATGATCATCAAGACTTTCTGCTACCGGGATGTTGCACGCCTTGTGCCAAGATGGAATTTGCGTGCCGGCCTAAGGCCTGGAGCTCCGGGCGGCTGTGCGGGCTGGTTTCGTCCATCATAATGAGTGGTGTTGCTGTCAATGTGATTGGGCCTTGGGCTAAACAGGATCTTGTTGATTCGCAATCAAACAGGGTCAGGTTGGGCAGTGAGCGCCCCGGAGGCAAGGAAGTCGGTGCAGATGGCGGCGGAGGCGTACATCTGGTACTTCGAGCAAGCCATGAGCCGACTGACGCAGCCTACGGGGATGATCGCTGCTCAAGATGACCCTGTTCAGTTACCAGACGGAGGGACGCAAGCCTTTGATGTGAATGAATCGTCCACGAAGACAACGCTGGACACGCAGTTGGCTTCGTTGGCAGCGGAACGATGGATGTTGCAGTCCAGTTTGTCATCACAGGTCAGGAAGCAGTAGTTCGAGCCGTTGTCGTGCACGACGCACAAGGAGCCTTGCGGGCAGTCGGAGTGGCTCTGGCAGTCTTTGACTCCGCAGTAGCCACCGGAAAACTCAGTGAGACATTGCTGGAACTCGGCGTCTTCCATGATGTCTTCTCCGTCCATCACGCCGTTCAGGCACTCGTTACTGGCGGTGCATTGCGCACCCACACCCTTCTGGTTGGCCTCGTTCTCGGCCTGGTCATTGCCGCACCCCATGGTGCCGAAGACCAGGAAGGAACACATGATAAAGAAACTGACGCCCATTTTACGCATTGACGGATCCTCCTGTGGTGTGACCGGAACGGTCTTGCCGAGGCGAGCCTCTTTTCGATGCTCGGCGGAATGATGAAAGGCATTCGCTCCATGCCGATGTGTGCAATTTCTGGGCCGCTACGGGGAACTGCAGTGCGGGAGGGGCAGTCGGACGCTATTTGTCCTACCCCCTGTGCGAAGCTGGCCTCGAATCCAAAACAAGGAGGGTGCCATGAAAATGGACCAATGGTTGAAGAATGCTGAGAGACCGCTTGCGCTTTACAGGGTGCGGGTGCCGATGGCGGAGCAAGCTATGCAAACGGTTCAGGAGCTTCGAATGGAGTTCGAATTGGCTACTCGGATGGGGCATCCGGAGTGGGTGAACCTGGAAGAGTCGTTGAGGCGTGCTCGTGAGGCGGTGCAGAAAACACTGGACGACGCAGCAGAACGAGAGGGCATCTGCGACGAGTTTTTGGAGCAAATTCTCACCGACCGACTGGCATTGCGAAGGGCTGCCGCAGAGTTGTGCAATCGGTACGTGAGGACCGCCTGTTTGAACCTGATTCCGTCGTCAGAGCGGGTGTATCTGTACACGCTGTTGGAGTGGAGAAGAGTCTTTGGAGACGACGCTGCAGAGGATGGCGGCATTGCCAACTTCGACATGAAGCGTGGGGTCGAGATCCTCAGGGACAACGGCGATGCGTTGAAAGGGGTGTTGGAGGAGGACCTCGAGGACATGTTCAGGGAGATGGCGCACCTCCAGGGGGAGGCAGTGAATCGGATCTTGACGGAAAGCCCCCGGCTCAAGCAGTTCGAAAGCCTGCGTCCCGGGGAGTTCACCGCTGACCTTCTGCTGGGATACGCCGAGTCCGTTGCGGCTGGGCGTCCGGTTGCCTTCCTGGTTGGGATGATTGCAGGGCGGTTGATGTCCTACCACGAGTTCACGGGAAAGCCCATCGAGGATGCCCTGAACAACACCGATAAGGACGACACCCTGAACTTCATCGCTGCCCACGACGAGGCCTCTTTTGCCGAGAAGGAGCTTGGGTGGTACTTCCTGGGCAACTACGAAAGGGAGCCTCTGTCTCTCCCAGACGACCCGTACTCTGAACCTCAAAGCTTCATCGAGAATCTTCTCAGCGCCGACCTGAAAATGCTGGACCGGCTAACCAGCCAGATCGCAAACATCCGGGATGATGCTCGCTACATGCAAGAAAACCTGCAACCCATTTTGACAACGGCCGTGGAGTTGTGATTGGGGGTGGGGACGGTGGGCGCGGTGGGAATCGTCTCAAGACTCGAGAACTGAATTGCTCAAGATTACGAGCTTCGGCCGTAGACGGTGCGCTCATCGCCCAGAAGTCGGGCGGCTAAAAACAGGAATACGAGTGCGCCGGCTACGGCGCCCAGGGCCGCCACTAGGATCATGAACGACAGGGGCTCGCCTCGGACTACTGAGGTGGCTAGCTGATACTGGCCCAGAACGGGGACGGCTTGCATCCACGTGGCCAAGCGAACCGAGCTCATAGTCAACATGACGACGGGGATGGTTGGCGCCAGGGTTAGCAGTTGCAGATAGGTTTGCGCCTCGCGATTGGTTCGTGCATACAG
>CALFHQ010000463.1 GCA_937876385.1 uncultured Pseudomonadota bacterium | reverse complement strand
ACACGATCTCCAACGGCCGCGGTGTTCGAACTGAGATGAATCGCAACTTCATGCAGTCCGCCATGTTCACCCGAATTCAGCAGTTGGCGATGAAGCTTCGCTCTCTCGGTGCGGCCCCCTATCGATTGATGAAGAGCGGCACGGACGAAGAGCTGGAGCGGCGTGATACCCTGGAGAGCATCCTGTCCGAGGTCATGACACTGGCCCGAAAGGGGCAGGGAATTCAGCGGTACAAAGGTTTGGGTGAAATGAACCCGAGCCAGCTCTGGGAGACCACCATGGATCCCGACACTCGCACGATGGTTCAGGTGCGTGTGGAAGACGCCGTGGAAGCAGATCAGCTCTTCACCATCCTCATGGGGGATGATGTGGAACCTCGACGGGCCTTCATCATGGAGAACGCCCTGAACGTCAACAACCTCGATATCTAAAAACACGGACGCTGGTTGGGCAAGGGTCGTCCCTTGCCCTCGGTTTGGGTGTTATGGAGAAATACCACGACTACTTGACGAGTATTGAGCGGTTCTTTGCCGTTGCCAGGTGTTCGGGTTTCGTTCTCTCCCCCCGAGATCAGGAGTGGGTGCGTCAGTGGTACCAGAAGGGGTACCCCCTCCGTCTGGTCTTTGAAGGGATCGCCGAGGGAATCCTCACCCATCGCCATCATGCCCCCCGAGGAGCGCTTCCTCCTCACCATCTCAACTACTATCGAAAGGTCATCGAGGGGAAGATTCGGCAGTTTCAGCGAGATCCGATGCACGGCCTGACCGGTGCGACTCCGGTGGCTCAAGTGGACGACGAAGCCCTCGAGGCGGTGGCTCATTTTCTCGCTGAAGGGCGTCTCCTGGCTCTCCAGGAGACCCGAGAATTGGAGCGACAAATCAAGGAAACCAGAGCCCAGGGAATCGAGGTTCTGCAGCGCCTGGTACAACAGGGAGAGGTGGACCTGGAGGGGCTGTGGCTCCGCCTCCAAAACCTTGACGACGAGATCCTCTCTCTCTATGATAGCGGGCTGGACAGCAAAACCCGTCAGTGGTTGGAGACGCAGCTTGCCGAGCAATTGAGTTTGGAGCCCGAGTTGGGTCATCGAGCATTGGCCGGACGGAAGCAGACCCTTCGTCGAGGGATTCTTCGAGAGGGGTTGGGCCTTCCCCAATGGAACGAATGAGTGAAACCAGTCAACTGTGTCCGAAATGCGACGGAGACGGCTATCAGGTCTACAAGGATGGTGCGGTAGCGGTCGCTGCTCGGTGTACTTGCCAAACCACCTGCCCGGTGTGTCAAGGGAGCGGCTTCGATGTCAAAAAGGACGCTGAAGGGCAGCGGGTGGCCTTCCGATGTCGGTGCCGAGGCCTCGATGGGCGTATTGACTTGTTCAACAACGCCAACATCCCGGCGAAGTTTGCCAACAAACACATTGATGACATTGAAACCGGCGGCAACCCCTCCATGCGGGCGATGAAGCAACGTTTCCTGGCGTATCGGGACAGCTACCAGCGTGGGCAGGCCGGGTTCGTGTTGTGGGGACTGCCGGGAGTAGGGAAAACCCACCTTTTGTGCGGTCTGTTGAGTTGGTTGACGTTGGAGCGGGGCATCTCGTGTCGATACGTCGACTTCATGCAGCTTCTATTCGATCTCAAGCAGGGTTACTCCGAGGGGCGCTGGGAGAGCGACACCGTGGTTCCGTTGCTTAACGCCGACGTTCTGGTCATTGACGAATTGGGGAAAGGGCGAAACAGTGAATGGGAGTTGGCGGTGCTGGATGAGCTCATCTCCCACCGGTACAATTCCGAGAAGACGCTCCACGGAACGAGCAACTACCCTCCAACGACCCAGAAGGGTGCCCAGGCCCAAGGGCCCTTCATGGAGGGGGGAATTCGAGCTCCAACGACCCTTTCGGACCGTCTGGGCGATCGGATATACTCCCGAATCAACGAAATGTGCCATGTGCTTGAAGCCCGTGGTGAAGATTATCGGCAGGGGAAGAACAAGGCCGGTCGGCCTCACTCCGGCTTGAAGTCTTGAGCCCCCCTGTAGAAGCAGGTTTTGGTTCTTTTGCAAGGAGAGACAATCATGAATCGATGGATTTGGATACTGGCCGTTGTCATGGCCCTCGTTCCGGCGTGTCGAAAGCCAAAGAAGGTGCTCACCGAGACTGAAAAGCGCCAGGTCAAGGACAACACCTTGCAGGACAATGCCAAAGTTGAAGGGATGGTGAACGTTGGCGCCCTCTTCGAAGACAAGATCGAGCTCGTCGGCTACACCCTCAACAAACGAGACGTCGAACCGGGGGACACCACCAAGCTCACCCTCTACTGGAAGAGCCTGGCCCCTGTAAACAGTGACTTCAAGATCTTTGTCCATGTGGATTCAAAGTCTCGAAAGACCTTTGACCACTACGCCATTGGGAACCTCTACCCGACAGAGAACTGGAAAACGGGGGAGATCGTCAAGGACGAACTGGACATCGCCTTAGACAAGGGTTTCCCGAAGGGACCGGCGAGAATCTGGGTGGGCTTCTTCGATGCGAAGGCCTGGAGAGACAACCAGGAGAACGTTCGGTTGAAGATAAGGAACCCGGGCACGACCCGTTCTGACAACGGTGACCGCCTCCTCGTGACCTCCCTCCTCGTGGGCACTCTCCCGGTGAAGGACATCAAGGTCAAGAAGGCTTCCGAAGCCATCACCGTGGACGGAACTCTCAAAGAAGCACTCTGGAAGGGAGCTTTTGCCACAGCCGGGAAATTCTACACCACCGATGGCAAGCCCGTTCCCCATCCCGAGGGAGCCCAAGTCGCCATGACCTGGGACGACGAAAAGTTGTATCTCGCCTTCGATATCACCGACACTGACTTGAGTTCTCCCTACGACAAGCGAGACAGCACATTGTGGAGTGGTGGAAAGAACCGAGCGTCGGACGAAGTGGAGTTCTTCTTTGACCCCGACGCCGACGGCAAGGACTATCTGGAACTCCAGATTTCCCCGAAGAACGTTGTTTTCGATGCCAAATTCGACAGCTACCGCAAGCCGCGTTGGCAAGACGCCATTTCCTTCAATATGGAGCTTGAACACGAAGTCACCGTGAAGGGGACGGTAAACGACACGAACCCCGACGAGGGCTACACCGTGGAAGTGGCCATTCCCTGGAAGGAGCTTCCCGGCATGGACAAGGCTCCGACTTCCGAAGATATCTTCAAGGTGAACTTCTTCCGCCTGTCGAACTCCGGTACCTGGGCCCTGGCCTGGGCTCCCGTGGGTGGAGACTTTCACGACATGGCCCTGGCTGGAATCGTCCGATTCGTCCCCTGACCCGGCCCCAATTTCCTACCCATCATACAGAGGTTGTTCATGAAAACTCGGGAGGAACTCCGGCGGGAAGTGGAGGAAATTGAGAATCCTCTGGACCGCCTGCTCCACATCATGTCCCTTCTTCGAGCCAAAGACGGTTGCCCCTGGGATCGAAAGCAGACGCTGCTGACCCTGAAGCCATACCTCATTGAAGAAGCCTACGAAGTCCTCGACGCCATCGACGAGGGAGACGCCGAGGAGCACCGCCAGGAGTTGGGAGATCTTCTCCTCCAGGTGGTTTTCCAGAGCCAACTGCGTAAGGAAGAGGGAGCTTTCGACTTTTTTGGAGTAGCAACGGCCATCAGTGACAAGCTGCTTCGGCGCCACCCCCACATTTTTGGTGACGGCAACGCTGATACCGCCGAGGAGGTGCTGACGACGTGGGAGGAGGTCAAGAAGAGTGAAGGGCGAAAGTCGCTCCTTTCGGGCATCCCCAAGCACCTTCCCGGGCTTCAGAAGGCCCATCGCATCGGGGAGAAGACCGCTCGAGTGGGATTTGACTGGCCGGACCTCAGTGGTCCCCGAGAGAAAATCAGCGAGGAATTGGCGGAACTCGAGGAAGCGACTACCCTGAAAGAGCAACGCCACGAGGTTGGAGATCTCCTCATGGCGGTGGTCAACTACGCCAGGCACCTGGGGATTGACCCGGAGGAGGCGATGCAATCGGCCAACGAACGATTCATGCAGCGCTTCTCCTATATTGAAGACAAGATGGTAGAGCTTGAGCGCCCCATGGAGGGAGCGTCTCTGGAGGAGTTGGATCGCCTCTGGGAGGAAGCCAAAGAGCGCCTTGAGTCCGACAAGAACCAATGAAACAGCCAAGAGCAACGGGGAACGCCGGGGAGTATTTCGATCTGCCGTCGTAATGACGGTGTTGACCTTCCTCTCCCGAATTCTGGGTCTCGTTCGAGAGCAAATTCGCGGCTACTATCTGGGCACTGGAATGAGCTCCGATGCCTTCGGTCTGGCGGCTGCCATCCCCAATCTTTTCCGCCGCCTCCTCGCCGAAGGGGCGATGCAATCGGCTTTCATTCCGGTTTTCACCGACTATCTGAAGAAGGAAAACCGGGCACAGCTCAACGCCTTTCTGTCGAGCTTTCTGACGCTGTTTACGTTCATCGTCACTGCGGTCTGCATCCTGGGTATCGTCTTTTCCAACTGGCTCATCTCCACCTTCTTTGCCGAGGGGTTCGGGGAGGTTCCGGGGAAGGTCGCTCTAACCATCGTACTGACGCAGATCATGTTTCCCTACCTTTTCCTCGTAAGCCTCGCGGCCATCGCTCAAGCGGTGCTGAACAGCTTTAGACTCTTTGCCCCGTCGGCCTTCACCCCGGTTCTCTTGAATCTGGCCATTATCGCCTGTGCGGCGCTGTTCCACGACTCTTTTGAAGATCCATCCTATGCGTTTGCGCTGGGTTTTCTGGTGGGAGGAGCCTTGCAGTTGGGATTTCAACTTCCCTGGCTGCGACGTACTGGAATCCGCCTGTCATTGTCCTTTCGATGGACCCATCCAGGGGTCAAGGAGATGATTCGACTCTTCATCCCGGGAGCCTTCGGGGCGGGAATCTACCAAATCAACGTCTTCGTGTCTCAGATGATCGCTTCCAGTTTGGATCCAGGCTCCGTGGCCTCATTGCAGTACTCCATTCGTCTCCAGGAATTGGTCCTCGGGGTCTTCGTAGTCTCCATGACCACGGTCATTCTTCCCACCTTGAGCCGTCAACACGCTACCGGGGACAAGGTCGCCTTCGGGGAGATGAATCGCTTCAGCCTGACCCTGCTGGCCCTTATCACCCTGCCGGCGACTGCGGGTCTCCTGGTTCTTCGACGCCCCATCGTCTCCCTCCTCTTTCAACAGGGAGAATTCGACAGCCATAGTACCGATATCACGGCCTATGCGGTGCTCTTCCACAGCATAGGAATCTACTTCATCGCCATGTCCCGCTCCCTCAACCAGGCGTTCTACGCCATGAAAAACACCCGCACACCGATGTGGATTGCTTTGGCCGCGATGGTGGTGAACGTGGTGGGATGTTACACTTTAAGCGGCCCCTTGAAGCACGGCGGAATCGCTCTTTCAAATTCCCTCTCTGCGGTCCTTTCCACCATCCTGGCTTTCGCTCTTCTTCATCGACGGGGGGTGGAGGTCCAGTTCTTAACGCACCTCCAAGTCGTCCTTCGGTTTGGCGTAGCGGCCCTTGTCATGGCCGGAGCGTTGTGGCTGTACGTGACCTGGCTTCCGTACGCAGACCTGTCAAAGGGGATGTTGGCCCTCCACGTCCTCGGAGGGATTGGGGTGGGCATCTCGACCTTCTGTGTGACTTCTCTCCTGGTAGCAAGAGGCGAATTGAAGGCCATGTACGGGGTCCTGCGCAGAAACAGAGGATGATCCCGCTACTTTCCTTTGGCTCCTCCCTCCTTTCTCCATTGAAAATCCCGGTCAGGTGAGCTATTCCATTATGCGTTCCTGCCCCTTCGCCGGGGTTGCCGTTACCCTCGATTGATTCAGGGAGTTTTCTCTATGCAGTATCACGTTTCCGCCTCAGCAACCGACGTAGCTCTCGACGCCCTGGAGCGAATTCTTCAAGTCGTTTCCTCTTCCAAACGGCCCGCCATCGCCCTGCCCACCGGGAAGACGCCCATGCCCCTCTACGAGCAGATGGCATTGCTCTCAAACGATGTGAAGGCATCTCTGGCGGCGGTGAACTGGTTCGCACTGGACGAA
>CALFHQ010000462.1 GCA_937876385.1 uncultured Pseudomonadota bacterium | reverse complement strand
CAGAAAACCTCCATCCACTCGGATCATGGACGGAATGAACCCCAACGTATCGACATGAACTCGAATTCCCGCGCCTGCTGACAGGAGCAAAGAGTCCTCCCGGGGAAGTGCGGTCCACCCTTCGGCCCCCAGCGCTCCGTCCACAAACAGGGCCAACTGCAATCCGGTAAGATACTCCAATTGTGCCAGAGATTGGTGTCCGAGGAGCGCGGCCATCCATCGATACTCCACGTTGAATCCAATGGAATGGCTGACCTCTCGTCCTCCTGTGGCCAGCCCCCTGACTCCCCCATCACCCCCCATGAAGATTCGTTCCCACTGCGGCTTCCAACCGTTGATGGCGTCGACGTGTCCCTGGAAGGCGAAGACGTGGCGATAGGAAGGGCCGGTGAGAAAAGAGGCCATCGCCCCGTAGCGGATTCCGAATTTGTCGAAGCTTGCCGAGAAGAGGGGATACGCGTAGCCGTATCCTCGGTAGCCCTGGTGTGGGTTCATGCGAAGGCCCACTGTGGAATGGACGATGCTCACTGCCGGCCCAAACGAGGTTTCGTCGCTGTCATCCAGCCCCACGGCTCCTCGAAGACTAAGGCTCACATAGGTGGAGAGGGAATTGGGTCGCAGCTTGGGGCCAAACCCTCGCCTCCATCCCAGAAAACCGATGAAGCGGTTGGGGTTGATGTAAGGGCCGAAAAAGAACTGGTTCCGCAAGTCGTAGCGAGGTTGAACCAACAGCTCGAAACCGGCCGTTGGAACGGTGTCTCCGCTGGTGATGGTGAAGAACGGGCGGGCCAACATCCACTTGAGATCCAGGGAGTTGCGGTCGTTGCGACGAGGATCCCGGCCCACCTCCGTTTGTTGCCAGAGCCTCTCGTCTGGGTCCAGAAGAACTTGTGAACTGTCGGTCCCCGGGAGGCCGGTAAACAGGCAGCACGGACCCTCGCAGGGCCTGACCAGGCGGTGTTCATCGACCTGAAACTCAACAAGCAACCCGGGGGTGAATCCAGAAGCGCAAACCCGCAGCGTGCACCCCTCCTCCCCGTCACACTCCCACCGTTCCAGGGAAAGGTCTCCCGGGGGAGCTGTGGCCGTCTCGTCCAGGAAGTGCAACTCTGACGCCGTCAGGTGGGTCGCCAGCCCCTGGCGAAAGGTGCCGTCTGAGACCATCCACGCAGCAACCAGCTTTTGACTTCGCTTCGGGCCAATCTTCAAGAAGAGTTGCCTGGCAATGGCTGAGGGGGCCTGGTATGGGGCCCGGACCCAGGGAAGGCAGCGTCTCAGCGCCCCCGACAAGCGGGGTTGGAAGAACAGGGTGCCTTCGAATCCACTTTGAGAATCTGTGCCCACTTCGTCAATCACCGCAAGGACTTCTCCGGTACGAAAGAGCTTCCGTAGCTTGCGCGATTCCAAGACCCGCTTTTGAACCTCGTGTCGCAGTGCCACAGCCAGCAACGCTTCGTGGCGGCGAAACCCTCGACTCATCAAGCGAGCGGCCAGTCCGGCCGTCACCAGAGCTGCCTCGTGCCGCTGCTCCAGCGCTTGAATGGGGGTGATCTGGAGGATTCGGTCGGACACCAGCATCCCCCCGGCGAAGGGAAGCGCCAGGGCTTCACGCAGAGGAGCTTCCACAACCAGGAAAGAGCTTTGTGCGAGAAATTCGGCGGGTAGGGCGCTGAAGAGAATCTGCATGACACGCTCCCACCTGGAATCGATCGTCTGGACCAGTGCCATGAGATGGGCGGTTTGGCCGTGGAATTCAAGGACCTCTGCGTAAAACCGGAAGGCCAGGAACCACGGAGCGTTCGTCAGCAGAACGGGGGACATGGGGGATTTCGGGACGGTTCGACGAACCTTGTGTCCTGTGACCACTTGCCCCGGCGTCTCGACCTGGAGCACGAGCCTTAGAGTGTGGTTCAAGATTCCCCCGTCAGGCGACAGGGGAAGGGGGTACCATCCATCCAACGCAAAGACTCCCGAATCGGTGGCGCCAAAGGGGCCAAACCGTTTGGGGAAGGTCAAAGAGAAGTTGATACATACGGGATGAGGCGGAGTGCCC
>CALFHQ010000461.1 GCA_937876385.1 uncultured Pseudomonadota bacterium | reverse complement strand
TTGGGCGTTTGTGACATCCCAGAAGTTTGCGACGGGGAAGCAGAGAACTGTCCCCTCGATCAATTCGCTTTCAATCAAAGCTGCGACGACCAGGACCCCTGCACAACGAACACCCAGTGCAATGGGTCCGGGGGGAGCTTGCAGGCATGCCAGGGAATTACGTACACATGTGGCGAACCGGGGCCGTGCGAAAGCGCTGAGGGTGCCACCTGTAACGGCGACGGCTCTTGCACCTATTCTCCAATAGACCCGGCAGGAACCTTTGGCCCGGAATGCACCCCATGCCCCGGTGGTTCGGACAACGTTTGTCACGGACACGGCTCTTGTGACGACGGCATGAACGGTAGTGGAGAATGCACCTGTGCCCAGGGGTTTGCCCTCCCCGACTGTTTGGACTGCCAGGAAGGGTACTTCGGCGCCGATTGCCAGCAAACGTGCCCGGGGGGCGCAGAGCCCTGCAGCGGCCACGGAACTTGTGACTCGGGTATCATCGGTTCGGGCATTTGTGACTGCGATGACGGCTTTGCAGGGGCCGCTTGCGAGAGCACCGAGGGAGTCGCCGTTCCCGACGTCCAGGGTATGCCATTTTCCCAGGGCACTCAGATGCTTCTCAACGCCGGCTTGGCGCTGGGCAGCACCGAGGCCGAAGCCAATAACGAGGCCCCTGCCGGGGAAATCGTTTCTCAAGATCCCCAGCCGGGAACGATTGCGATGCCTGGATTCGCCGTGAATCTGGTCGTCTCTTCAGGTTCTTCTGAGCTACCTCTGCCCCCCAACCCCTCGGACGTCGCAACTCCCATCGACCCCACGGTGACCACCGACTTCGCTGATTCGGTCGCGTTCTTGTGGGAAGGCCCCGTCCCCATCCAAACCGGGGTGCTTGACGGAGCGCTGGCCTACCACCGATTGGTCGTCCTCACCGGCCGCGTCCTCGACAACGATGGCACTCCCCTCTCGGGAGTGGTGGTTAGGGTCCCCGCACAGCCAAACATCGGCCAGACCCTCAGCCGGGAGGACGGACGATACGATCTTGCGGCCAACGGGGGTGGTCCCCTTGTTCTTCAGTTCAGCAAGGAGGGGATGTTCTCGGTGCAACGACGGGTGGAGACCCCGTGGCGGGACTTTCAGGCAGTAGAGGATGTAGTGCTCACGGCACCCGATTCCAAGGTGACCACCGTGGACTTTTCTGAACCTCTTCAGGTGGCGCAAGGGAGTGTTGTCCAGGATGTCGATGGACCTCGGCAGTCTACGCTGCTTTTCCCTCAGGGAACCTCAGCGCAGATGATCCTTCCGGGGGGGGCAGTACAACCGCTACCAGAGATGAACGTTCGGGTAACCGAATACACCCAGGGCGAGTTGGGCATGGAATCGATGCCGGCTCAGCTTCCCAGCGCCACCGCATACACTTACTGCGCTGAATTTTCTATTGATGAAGCTGAGGCGGCAGGGGCTCTCACCGTTCAGTTCACAGAGCCGGTGATTCAATACCTGGACAACTTCCTGAACATTCCGGTGGGGTCCGATGTTCCGGTGGGCTTCTATGATAAGGTTGCCTCCGGGTGGACGGCAGAACCCACCGGTCAAGTGATCGGACTGGTTTCCGAGGAGGGTGGGAAAGCACTTGTTGATCTGGATGGCGATGGCACCGCAGAGGACTCCGTTGCGCTGGAGGCAGCAGGGATCACGGAGCAGGAACAGGCCCGGCTGGCAGAGCTGTACGACCCGGGGAAGTCCCTGTGGCGCGTCTCTTTGCCGCATTTCACCCCCTGCGATCTCAACTACCCCTGGCGCCTTCCCGAGGACGCCAGAAACCCCGACGACCCCGTGCAAGACGATGACGCCCGGGAGCGACGACGACGACGGGCTCGCAAACGGTGCAATGACCCGGGCTCGATCATCGACGTCCGAGAGCAGGCTCTGGGAGAATCGGTGCCCGTTCGGGGAACTCCCTGGCGCCTCCACTTTGATAGCACTCGCAGCAACGCCGAACATTACCGATCCCTTACTATCAAGCTGGCGAACCCCATGGTTCCGTTGTCAACCGACTTGCTTGGCATCGTGCTAATCGTTGAGATTGCGGGACAGAAGGTTCGCGAGGTCTTCCCGGCACCCATTTCTCAGTACGAGTACGACTTCGTCTGGGACGGATTGGATGAATACGGACGTCC
>CALFHQ010000460.1 GCA_937876385.1 uncultured Pseudomonadota bacterium | reverse complement strand
CAAACAGCTCTGGGAAGTTGTCGCACCACTGCTTGGAGGTCTCTTTGCCGGAATCGGTGGAGGCATCATCGGCGATGAGCACCGTAAAGGGCCAGGGGCCGACTTTAAGCGCCGCGCAGTTCTCCAATTTCTGGGAGAGAACGGCTTCCTCGTTGTGAATCGACACAACCAGCGTAACCGGAAGGGATTGGGGGGCGGAGACCCCTTTCGACTGTGAATGGAAGCGCGAGAGGAGCCACAGGAGAGCGGGATAGCCGACATACGTGGCAGCAACCAGCCCCACCAGGGCCCAAACGAGAATCATCAGTGCAATGGTCATCCCCCCTCCCGACGAATCTGGATGAGTCTAACATCGGATCATCGTTTCGGAAAGCCACTCTCGTTTGACCTTGTTTTTCCGCCCCCTTGCTTCTATAATGCAGACCACTTTGGAGGTAGAAAGTGGCCCGATTCATCCAACTGTTTTCCTATGCGTTGTTGGCCTGGCTCGTCCTCCCCGGATGCGCCGAGGAGTTTCACGGACGCCCCCCCCTGGAGGGAGAGCTTAGATTCCCCCTGGGACTGGCCGTGGACGAGGCCAACGAAGTGCTCTATGTGGTGAATTCCAACTTCGACCTCGCCTACGAGAGCGCTTCCGTGCTGGCTGTCGATTTGGGAACCCACGAATTCCTGGATACATCCGTCGCCGTGGACTCCTTCCCCGGAGACCTGCTGATTCATTCCCGGGACGACGGAAAACCCGGTTACGGCTATGTGGCGGTTCGAGGGGACAACTCAGTGAGTTGGTTCCAGATCAACCCCGCCTCCGGCTCAGTGGAGTTAACCTGTGGCCTGGACAGTCGAAACCCGGGGCACTGCGAAGGAACTCATGTCGTCACAAAAGGGCTTATCCCCTCGGCGGACGACGAGCTGGTTCTTGAAGAGTCCAGCATCGGTTCAGACCCCTTTGCCCTGGCCTGGATTCCGGGCAACGAGGGGGAGAAGAACTTCCTCGTGGTTGGGGCCATGAACAGCGGGCGCCTCTCCCTCATGGAGATCCAGGACGACGGCACCCCGGTCCTCGTGGGACAGACTGACCTCCTCTCGGGGCTGCACTCCATCGCCGTGGAACCCGACAGCCGAGTCCTCTACGTCACCAACAAAAGCTACCCCGTTGTGCACCGCCTGGAAGTGGTCCGCAACGGTTCTGGCCCCTCCCTCGACATCATCGACGCCCTCACCCTCCCCGCCCCCTTCACCACCAGCGACTTCGCCAGAGGGATCGCCTTCGCCGAAAACGGAAACAAGGTGCTGGTATCCTACCGAACCCCCTCCAGCGTCATCGTTCTCGACGGTTCCGCCGAGCGTGGGACCTTCGCCAACTCCTCCTTGAAGGTCATCCCCATCGGAGGGAAACCCGGGCAGGTTCGAGTGTTCCCCACCGGCCCCGATGGCCAGGATCTGGCCTACATCCCCTGCTTCAATGACGACGTCGTGTGGGTTGTAGACCCCGCCGAGCTCCTCCCGGTGGACCGCATCAAGGTGGGCTTTGGCCCCTACGAAATGGCGGCCATCACCAACGACAAGTACAAGAAGGGATTCGTCTCGAACTTCCTCCAGGATACCGTTTCGGTGATTGACCTGGACCCGAGCAGCCCTTACTACCACCAGGAAATTGCGGAGATTCACTGATGCGCTTCCTTCCCCCCCAGAGCACAAATTGGACGACCTCCTGGAACACCGGCGCGCTCTGGGCGCTGCTGGCCGTTCTTCTCCTCATCGAGGCAGGATGCGCCAGCCCCACAGAATCGACGCAGTACGCCTTCTCCGAACCCACCGCCATGGCACTGACCTGTCGGCAGTTCGAAGGGGGAGATTGGAAACCGGTGGCCCTGGAAACCTGTGACGGCACAGACACCAACACCCTCCGCCTCCTGGCTTACGTAGCAAACGGCCCGTCGGGAGACGTGCGTCTCCTGGACCTGTACACCGGCAATGCCGTGGACCTGGACCTTCTCATTCCCGGCAACAACGGCATCTACCTGGGTGGCTTCGTGGCAGACGTCGCTGCCCGCAATCTGTCCGATCGAGTCTATGCCATTGACTCCATGCTCTCAGAGCTGGTCTCCATCGATCCCATAGACAACACCTACACCGCCCTGGAACTCCTCCACACCCCCGGATCCATTTCCATCACCCCAGACGATGCATCCTTGTGGGTCACCTACCCCGGCACAAACCAGGTGGGAGTCTTTGCCCTGGACGAATCCGGTGGTCTCGGTGACGAAACCACCATGGAAGTCGGAGACAACCCGCTCTCCGTAGAGTTTGGCGATGACGGCACCGCCCTCATCACAT
>CALFHQ010000459.1 GCA_937876385.1 uncultured Pseudomonadota bacterium | reverse complement strand
TCACGAATTTCTGGCAGACCATAACGGAGCGACGGTGGCCGACCCCCTGGCAATGATCAACGCATTGCTGAAGATCGGTTCCCGCCAGGAAATTTTCGTCAAGACCCTGGAGCACACCAAGGAGCTGATGAAGAGCTCGTCGAAGGCAAACGCGCTCCAAGTACTGGAGCATGTGAGGACCCGTCTCCCTGACACAATCTTGACCTTGGAGGAAGCGTTGAATTCCGTGCGATTCGCTACTGCGTCGGTGGTGCCCGAAACGTTGAGTGAGCCAGACGACGCCAATAGCGGGGGCAACCAACCAACTCTAGCCGACTTGAAGAACAGCCTTCGGCAGTTGCAGGATCTCATCGGACGGGAGGAGGCCAAGCGGCTTCTCGATTGGCAGGAGTTCGATACTCATGTGCAGGACTACCGTTTGGACGAGACCGAGATTAGACTGCTTATGAACGCCCTCATGGCAAATCCTCATCTCTACTTGTTCTCTTTGCCAGGAGAAGATGGTCCGCGAAAGAAGATGAGCACGCATCCAACCTTCCGGGCGCGGCTGGTTCAAATAGTCCACTCCTTCGACCTGCTTGCTGGCCACGACGGGTAGGGATAGGCGCAGATACTCGAAGATTTGGAAGGAGTCTGGTCGCATCGGCCCTGCTGGCCATATAGCTTTCACAGCCCGGTGGGCCACCTTTCGATGCGTGCGGATCGAGGCAAATTCGTGCTTGCATCGGGTGCGTTTGGGAGGTGACACTGTGGCGGACACCCAGCCGACCATGTGGTCTCTCACGACGCGTTGGAGACAGAAAACCCTGGAGGGGACGCCCCTACCCGGCTCAAGGAGTAGACGATGTTGGTGAGTTCCTCGAATCTGTTTGGTCTTTTGGCTTCCACCTCTCAGGATTTCTGGCAGCTTGAGGGGCTTGATTGGGTTGAGAAATTGGAGAGCTTTTCCGTAATGGCTCTGCTGGGGACTGTGGCGCTCATTGCAGTTCTGGGCGTCATCGGGATTGTGTTCAAGAAGATCAAAGGGGAAGACGCTCAACCGTCTCAGCCCAAGCCGACAACCTTCGGAGGATGGATCATCATTGCCCTCTTCGGCATCGGTTTGGGGGGGGGCTTTGCGGGGATGGGGCTATCCTGGTTGCTGGACGAGCATGTTTATCCTGTGAAGAGCATCTACCACGTCGCCAACGGCGGTAGGAAGACTCTCCATTTCAAGTTCGACAACCGGAGTTTCGACGTGCCCGCAAAAGGGTGGATCATGGTGCGAAAGCGAGGCGGGTTGTCCGACTGCCGAATCTCAACCTTTTCTGGAGAAGGAGAGGTTCTGGAGGAGCCGTGTCGGGAAGGTGTGTCCGTGTTGAATCTCTCCGACGACACGGCAATTGCCATTGAGAAACTCGAGTACTCCAAGGTTCGCATTCTGGAAGCGGTTCCCAAGAACAT
>CALFHQ010000458.1 GCA_937876385.1 uncultured Pseudomonadota bacterium | reverse complement strand
TGCTTGCATCGATAGCCCGCTCCCCCCACCAACGGCTGGGCGTCGCAGTATCCGTCGCCGTCCAGGTCACACCCCTCGTCCGTCTCACCGTCGCAGTCGTTGTCCACTCCGTCGCACACTTCCCCGGCGCCCGGATAGACATCCTTGTTGGTGGGGGCGCAGTCGGTCTCCGGGAATCGGCAGACATAGCTTGCTCCCCACACCAGGGGTGCCTCGCAGTATCCGTCGCCATCTGGATCGCACCCGTTGTCAACCGCCCCGTCGCAGTTGTTGTCTCGACCGTCACACAGTTCGGGCATGCCGGGATGCACTTCCGCTGAAGTGTCGTCGCAGTCCGCCGAGGCAAACTCACACACCTCGCCGAGACCGTAGGCCAACGGAGCGTGATGGCAATACCCGTCGCCATCAAGGTCGCACCCCTCGTCAGCCTCGCCGTTGCAGTTGTTGTCGGCGCCGTCACACAACTCCTCCTTTGGTTCCGCTGCCAGACACATGGAAATCCCGTCCATACAGGTGGTTTCGCCGCTGCAAATGCCGTGGACGTTCTCTTTGGTGCAGGACGTGGACAAAAGATCCTCGTCGATGTGGCCGTTGCAGTTGTTGTCATGTCCGTCGCAGATTTCCGCCTTGGGGCGAGGGGCGTCACACAGAATCCACCCCTCTTCGTCGCATCCCTGGGTGCCCCAGCAGGTCCCCTCGCCGTTTGTCTGGTTGCAATCCGAGATGGTGCCGATGTTGGCCTCGTTGAGGCGGCAATCGCACACCCCGTCCGGCTCGCAGAAGCCCGAGTCGCCGCAGGTCATTCCAGCGTCGCACTCGTCATCCCCCGAACACGACAGCGTGCAGGCCAGGGAGCCATCGGGGCCGATGTCCCGGCAGGCCACAAAGGGATCATTGGGAAAACGACGGCAATCGCTGATGCTGTCGCAGGGACGGCACCAGAATCCGTCGTCGGGGAGGCACATTTTCACCGGAAATTCCGGCCACAGATCGAACAGACGGCAGGTCCATCCGTCCGGGCAACCGTAGTTGCACTCGCTGGCGCAGACCCGCTGCGTTCCGAGGTCGACGCACAGTCCCTTGGAACAATCCTCATTGACTTCGCAAGGCTCCGGCGTGGGCGTTTCCCACCCCTGGAACTCCATGGAATCACCAAAACCGCCCAGCGTGTCGAAGCCGGTCCCGTCCCCAAATACGATGGCATCTCCATAGAAGCTCGAGCCATCCTCGTTGTTCCAGTCTCCGTCTGGCGGGTTCAAGCCATCGTCGAATTGTGACCGGTCCGCTACATCTTGAGCGGCTTCGCTTACGGGGGCTGATTCTCCGCAGGAAGTGATGGCAAGCAAAAGGCAGACTCCGGCGGTCCACCGCAGCAGGTGTTTTCTCATGGCGCTCTCCTCTTCTGTTTGTGAATTCGGGAAGTGAACTGACTCCCACTTAACCAGAACGTCGATTCGCGCCAGATGCGCACATTGAAGGGCAATTTTTTTGAAAAAACTCAGATCGGGGGATGGTCATCGGTTGCGGAGAGACTCCAGATGCCTTGCGATGGATTCGGCCAGATGCGCTGGTGGCGTGTTCCATACCGCCACAGGAACAACCAGGAAGGGGAGTCCTTCGCCGACCCCCTGCAGGCATTCCTTGCGCACCGCAGCGATCCATATCGGTGCCCTGTTTTCTTCTGCTGCCAGTACCAAATTGGGAAGGTGTCCCAATCCTTGGGCTTCCAGGAGTCCCAGTTCATCCACGAAGAGAACTTCACACCCCTTTGCAGCCGATGCAATCATCTCACCCGACCAACGAAAGGCGTCCTGGGAGAAGTCGTAGCCGTTCTGGGACCCTGATTTTCGCTCAGCCAACGTCTTGCGCTTCCCGGTTCCCAACTCCAGCACGTCATAACGCACCTTGGTTCCGCCTAGAACCGTTGCGGGTTGAGTGATTCCACCGGTGCGCACGCCAACCCCTTTCAAGGCCGAATTCAACTGCGTCAGGTAGGTTGTCTTGCCGCTGTTTCGAGTCCCCGAGACGGCCAGCACAACCGGCCTTCGGAATGGCAGATGCGCTGATTCAAACTCCCCCTCGGCGATGCGAACGGCTTCCTTCATCCACCTCAGCAGCACCCCTCGACGAGGCAGCCGCCTTGCTCCAGAGTCTGCCGAGAACTCCTTTCCTGCCCGGTTCCTGAGGGCCGGAAGCATTTCCATGGCGCCGCGCAAAGCCATCCAGAAATGGGGGAATCCGATTCGTCGCTGAAGTCTCTCGAGCCCCTCGGCGTTGAGCGCATCCGACAGCACCAGAGCGATGCTGAAAACGAACACAGCCCGGAGGAGCATCTCAGCACCGGCTCGAATTCCCGAGGAAGAGACCCCTATCCCGGCGATGGTGAGGTCTCGAGGCCCCAGAAAGAACCCGGAGAGGAGGACGATGATGCCCGTGGCGATCCAGAAAGGGGGGTTCCACAGCCGTCGAAAGAAATTCGCTTTGCGAAGTCGCCACAACAGCAGCCAGGACGCCAATGCGACAACACTCCAAAGGAGTGATCCCAGAACTTGTGCCGTGACGAAGGCTCCAAAGAGGGTCCACGCAGCCCCCAATTGCCAGGGTCGAGATTGGCTCATGGCGAATCTCCTCTGGATGCCATGAGCTCCTCCCGGTAGCGCACCAGGGACCGCCCCATGCGAGAGCCCAGCCCCCCGGCAACGGCCCCCACAAGCCCAATGAGTCCAAACAGTGTTGCCACAGCCCAAATCCCCGATGAAACGGTGAGCCCCACCCATCCCAGGAGCTTTTCTGCCATCGAAACGGCCAGCTCCACCACCGGCGCTCCGTACAAGATGACCTTCACTACCAGTCCTTGGGAGATGGACCACAAGGCCGCCAGGAATCCCCCGAAGACGGCTCCCAGCATGCCTCGCCCCAGGAGCAGAAAGGCCAACTCTACCAGGAGCGCCTCGGTGACAATTCCGATGAGCGGTCCCAGGAGGGCTGTGGAGGGGGTGATGGCCCGGCAGAATCCTGCAATGAGCCCCGTCATCAAAGAGATTCCAGCCCACGGCGCCACTCGTCGTTGTGCTGCCAGAATGAGACAGCCCAGGGAAGCCAGCATGAGTCCTGTGAAGGGAACCTGCAAGGCATGGAGGAACACACCCAGGAGGGCCTCAAAAGCTCCCCACAGTGCACCAAAGGAGGCAGCATAAGCCCAGAATCTGCGTTTGCCGGGTAGGGCGGTCATCGCCAATTCCGTGGAGCAGGAGGGTTCAAGGGGAAACTTGTGTCTAGTTGGAATCCAGAGGCTTCACGTCCACACGGTATCGCCCCCGCAGCTCCTTGAGCCAGAACTGCATCGCCTTCTCGAACTTTCGATCTTCTAGCTTCCCCTTGAGGCGGGTGACGAGACGGGTGATCTCAGACTTGTCTGTGTAGCATTCCTTGCGCCGGGTTGCGATTCGAAGGATGCGAACCCCGTCCTTGCCGATGAAGGGCTCGGAGAGTTCCTCCTTGGTGTTTGATGCCAATCCGTCGAAGGCGTCCTGGAAGCTCTTTTCAAAGGATTTGGTCTCATCCACATCCCCGATGGCCCCGTATCCGGGAGCCGCTCCCCCATCTGCACAAGCGGTTGGGACGTCCGGTGGGGCGAACTTCCCGGCTTTCAGCCCGAGGTAGCACTTGTAGGCTCGCACATACGTGTCGATGAGCCCGTTGATGGAGACTTCCTTTGGAAGCGGAAAGAACATCTGCTCGAGGTAATACACAGGAACCAGCGCGCCGTCGCATCCCTCGGCAGCGGCAGGCTTCCCCTGATATCGCTTCTCGAATTCTTCTTGCACTTCCTCCAGCGTAACTTCGGACCGGGGGCGAACCTTCATCATCACGATTCGCTGGCGAAGAAGCTCTTCCCGCAATCCCTTCTTGTAGTCCTCAATGGATCGGTAGCCCCTTGACGCCAGGAACTGTTGGAGCTGTTCCGGGTTCTCGGCGAAGGCCTCTTTGACCTTTGATATCTGCTTCTCAACGTGGTCCGATACCGACATCCCACCTTCTTCGGCCGCCAGGAGAATCAGAGTGTTGTCCACGAGGTTGTCTCGAACCTCAAGCTGCAGTCGAGCAAACTCCTTCTCGGCGTCTTCTTCGGACAGCCCCGCCTGCTTTTTCGCAGCGAGGAGGGTCGCCTGGTATGCCATGGCATTGGCCAGGTCCGTACGAGAGACCACCTTTGATCCGATCACGGCGACCACACCGTCCACCAACTCTCCCCGGTCAGTATCGCCGGCAAAGAGAATGGACGGCATTATCATCAACAGGAGACAGACGAGTCCAACCCTCAACAGGGGCAGACGAAACATGGGGGTTCTACTCACCGGCTTCCTCCTTGGGTTCAACCTTCCGCGGTGGTGCCAGAGGCGAACGAATCTTTTTCTTGGAGTCAATCTCTTCCTGGACACTCTTAACCCGGGCAGCGGTGCTGTGAGAGGCGGGGAGTCCATCCACGATGATGGAGTCCAATACGGCGGTTTCCATGTGCCAATCGTTCATGTCCACTACCCGGTCCATGAACACCTTCCGGGCGGCATCCAGCTTGTCCTGAGCGACCTGCTCTCGCAGGGTCTCTTTTACATCGTCGAAGCTCTGTTCGACCTTCTCTCTTCGGTCAGTGACCATGACGATGTGGTATCCTCGTTCTCCCCTGATGAGGGTGCTTATCTGGTTGAGATTCTGCATGGAGAAGGCAGCCTCGACCACAGCCTGGTCCAACTCGGCGTGGGATTTTCCATCCAGTGTGAGGTAGAGCAGGTCTCCCCCTCGCTGCTTGGACTCCTCGTCTTCGCTGTACCGCCGGACGAACTCCCGAAAGATCCTTCGGGCGTTGCTTTTCGGTTGGGCAAGGCGCTCCTTCATTTTCTCCAGGACCTCTCTGGCCAGCGACTCGTCACGAATGAGAATGTGACTTGCTCGAACCCGAGCGGGTTTGTTGTACCGACTGCTCTCTTTCTGGTATCGAGCTTCCAACTCTGCGTCGGTGACCTCCACCTTCGAGGGATCCCCGAAGTTACGCTGGATGTACATCTTCACCATTTCGGTCTTCAGGGCGAGTTGGACCTCCGGATCCTGGTCCAATCCGGCTTCCAGGGCCAACTGGGCAACGGTGTCAAACTTGATGAGGTTTTTGAGAAGCTCCATCTTCTGCTCCAACGCTGCGTACTCCTGGCGCTGGAATGGAGGGAGTCTCAGCAGGTAGCGTTCGAACTCTTCCTTCGAGATTCGGCGCTGATTGCTCCACGCTACGACCTCTTCTCCCCCCGAGGGGGCGTTGGGGGATGTGACCAGTTCGTCCTTCTTCCGGGTGTCCCGGGCATGGGTCTTCTCCCCTTCGGTCTGGGTGGCATCTTCCTGCACCTGGACGTCGGCCTTCGGGGGCTCCACTGCCGGCTCAGCCACTTCCTTCGGGGAAACCTCGGCCTTGTCCGGCTGGCTGGGTTCCGTTGCCTTGGGGGTCGCTGCACCCTCTTTCTTAACGCTCTTTTCTGCTTCATTGGTGGTTTCAGGTGGGTTGGAGCCCTTGCAACCCCATCCCAACGCAACCGTTGCTGCCAATATCAACCAACTCAGGTTTCTCAACATGCTCAACTCCTTTCCCATACCTGTCGTCGGGGAGGGTGTTTGTCAGAACGAATTCGAGTCAAAACCCACTGGAACGTCCGGTAGGGCCACGCCCAATTCTTCGGA
>CALFHQ010000457.1 GCA_937876385.1 uncultured Pseudomonadota bacterium | reverse complement strand
CTGTCGTGCCTCGAAAATGGCTCTCTTAATCTCGGCGCCCCCGGCCTGGGCCTCGAACTCCACTCGCCGCTGCGCTGCCCGTGCCGAATCCCGCCGACCCTGGTTGCGATCCACCAGAGGAAGCGGAATCGAGAAGGACACTACCAGGGCGCTCTCATCAAAGGAGCTGATCCCTCGGTATCCAAGTCCCAGGTTGAGATCCGGAGTGGCCGAGGCATCCTCCAGGTCTCGGATGGCCCTGGCTTCTCGGGCCATCTGCTCGTAGACCTGAACCCTGGGCGATTTTGAGGGGAGAGCGGAATCTGGAAGGGATGCCAGCAATTGGTCGGGCTGGTGGAGGGTGCCCTCAACAGTCATCGCTCGGGCGTCATCGCCCCACCATGACGCCAGCCTGGAAGCGGCGATGGCTGACTCACGTCTGGCCCCATCCAACTCCAGGCGGGCCATGACGACCTCTGCATCCAGAGGGTCCAATTGGCTCTCCGGGAGGTCCCCCGCTTCCACTCGGGCCAGAACAAGCTCCCTCATGGACTCAGCCAACTCAAGGGCTTGAGATGCCAGAACCGTGCGTTCTCGGGCCCCCAAGGCCACCACGAACTCCTGTCGAAGTCCAGCCACCGCGTCCAGGACGTTGAGTTCCTTCATGACGCCGTGGCGCTTGACTCTGATTCTGGCAGCGTCTCGGGCCGCAGTGATGCGGTTGGACAGGGGAAAGGCCTGATGCACCGAGATGGTGACGTCGCCGTCTGTCAGCCAGGGGCGAGTGAGTCCAAAGTCCTCGTATTCAAGCCCCAACTCGGGATTGGGCCAGAGACCCGCCTGAGTCACTCCACCTTCGGCCTCTCGAATGGCCCAGGTTGCTGCTTGAATCGTGGGATTGGATTTCATCGTTCGCTCCAGCGCCACGGCAAGGGTGACGGATTCACCCTCAGAAGAGGGGGCGCCCAACGCCGTGGTGGAAGGGGTCTGCAGCGCGAGGAAGGCCACCAGAAGGGCGAGCCAGAATAATCTGCTGAGCGGTCGAAACGGTCTTGTCATGTCGGTAGACTCCGCTATGGCAAAAGCTACAAGCTCCAGGGTGGGACCCCGCCGGTCCCACCGGGCAACGATTTGAAGTGCATTAAGGAACGGAGAGAGGGATCAAATCAGGAGGCGCACCGAAGACAGGAGCGAGGGACCGGTTGCTTTGACGGCCGCTCCCCGGCGGAGGGTTTCTCTGGTAGCTCGCGGGCCCAACTGCACCGGGGGGGGGCCGAGGGCAGGAAGAGGGGCAGCGCGGTGCAAAGGAACGAGGAAACGATCAGTGACGAGGACTTCCTTTCCCCCGGTGAGGCTGAGGTCGACGCAGGGGTCTTCATCACAGTGGCTGGTCTGAAAAGGAAGCACTCCACAGAAGTAGTCTTCCGAGTTGTCATGGTTGTGTAGCGCTTCTTCGTGTCCGTCGCCGGCTTC
>CALFHQ010000456.1 GCA_937876385.1 uncultured Pseudomonadota bacterium | reverse complement strand
AGAAGATATCATTCCTGCAAGAAACGGTGATGGCAAGTGTAGAAGGCTGAACTGATTCTGTTGCTAGGAAGGTGGCGAACTTTTCTGGGCGCAAGATGGGAACGAAGGGGGGACTGATGACCATTGGAGCAAGCAATCAGATGATCGGACAGGCCGGACTGTACTTCGTTGCTGGCGAGATGTGCAGACGGGGGGCACGGAACGTGGTGTTCAAGAAAGATGGGCGGCGTACTACCCTCATTATTGGTACCGGGGATGGTGACAGGCTCTTGGACGTCCAGGTGAAGACAAAGACGGCAGGAGATTGGCAGTCATCGGTGAAGGAAGGCGGCGAACCAAGCAGAGCAAACGGCTTCTGGATCCTGGTGGACTTGATGAAAACGGTCGAGACCATCCCCAACTACTACATTGTGCCGGATGCTGCCATGCGGAAGATCATCCGGGAGGATTATGAGGCATACTTGGCGAGACACGGAGGAGAACGTGCCAGGAACCCTTCCTCCAAGCACTTCGCCATCAAGCTCAAGTTCATTGCACAATATAAGGATCGGTGGGAACAACTAGATCTGCTCTAGCTACGTAACACACCTCTCCCTCTCAAGTGCTCGACATCTTCCCCCGAAGGTGGGCGAACTCCTAATCTTGTGGCTGCCTGCGGTCGCTATGGATGGGGGTCAGTACGGGTGGTGCACGGAGATTGGTGTCGCCGTCGGCGGGAGGGCAAGGGCGGGGTATTTGCCGTGGTCTTTGCCGTGGGGCGCACTTCTGTTCTTGTGGCTTCCTGCGGCGACTGTGGATGGTAGAACTATCAGGTCAGAAAGGTGCATTTGAGCAAACGCAGAGACTCTTCAGTGACCGAAAGAGCAGTTGTCGGTTTCCCAGTCGCAGAGCGAGATTTCGTTTGCACTGCATGTGGCGGAGACTCGGTGCATCGGCTCTCCCCAGCCGCCACCATCCTCCGTTTGCTCTGCGATCATTGCGTCACCGTCAAAATAGAAATCTGTAGCCAACCCCCACTTGTGGTAGGTAATTGTACTGCCTGAACAAGTGTATCCGCTCCAAGATTCCGCTTCACAGGTGGGTAGAAAGACTTTGAAATACTCTGTTGCCGTAAACATCGAAACCCAGCCCTCGTCTGCTCCATAGTCCCACGCCCCAATCACTTTGGCGCAGTCAGAATCTCCACCACTCGGTTCACTCTCACCGCCAAAGGAGCAGTAGCCATTCTGACACTCACCATCGGGGAGACAGTCTTTGGCGGTTTTGCATTCCATGAGGCATACCTCACTAATGCAAAGTTCGTCTCCCGGACAATCGCTGTTGAGACGGCATTCTGGTTCGTTGTCGATACTGCGACAGGCAATCCCGTTCAACGCTAGAAATGAAAGAACCACAGAGAATCCTACGCATCTCATCCTGCATCACCTCCGGTGCTGGTCACCATATCGCAGGCCGCCAGGTGAGGGCAATGCCGTTGTCGTTGTTCTTGTATTGGTCGTTGTCGTTGCCTTTAGTGTTGGGGGGCAAGGCTATGGTTGTCGTTGTTGTCGTACCTGAAGCTGGTGGTGCAGGATCGCCGCCTCAGGGAGCCCCCATATGGGCAAACGTTCATCGAGTTTCCCGGGGTCGTACGCTTCCACAAGCAAAGCTTTGTTGGATGAGCGTGGTGCCAGTTGGCCGACGATCTTCCCGACGTACGTCTCAATAGCTTCAATGTCCCGTGCGGCAATTGGCACGTAGAGGCATGGCAGTAGTCCAGACCTCTGCGGGATACGCAGTGCATGTTGATCGAGCTGCCGTCTAGTCATCGTGAACTCATGGTTTGGATTCCCTCTCGTCTCCTCTAATGCACCATCTCCACCTTCTCAACCCCATCGTAGTGCCACCGGCCTGCCATGTCCCGCAGGAACTTGAACTTCACCTCGCCCCCCGGTGGACCCCATGCGACGATGGCCCAACCTTTGGCCGGTGCTACGTTGATGGCCCGAACCGGGCATCCTGTCTCACTGTCCGGGGTGGTCAGTTCCGGGGAGACATACTTGCAACCGAGCAGGCCGACGTAGCCGAGGGATTCGAGCCGGGCGAGTTCGGGGATGATGAGGGTCTGGTGGTGGAGGTTCATTCCGGAGGGGTTTCTGTAGACGCTATCTTTTGTGCCCCATTGGTCCGCCAAAGGGTCAACCTTCCTGGCAGCAAGCAGTGGACAAGGTCACAGAAGCTCTCCGCATTTCTCGTAATCCTCCTCGGTGTTAGCTTCTCGCAGGCAGGACATAAGCCTTAAGGACGATCCCCGCTTACACCTCTTCAGGCAGACCCCCATCAGCTTCTTCTTCTCAGCAAACCCGCCCACGCTCTCATTCGTCACAACCAAGTTATTGCATTTCGTCTGCCAATAGACGGCGTCTTCCTCATTTGGAGGTTGTGCCTTGGCAGTGCCAGTTCTCTTCGACGCAGGTCTGGGTTTGCTGGCCTTCGGTGTGGTTCGTTCCGAAGCGTGAGGGGCGCGCTCGTGACACTGAACTCCTGGGTTACCGCATGTGATGTGCACCGGTGAGCATTTGCCCATGGTTCCATCGGAAGACTGGCAGAGAAGAAGCTCCTGTTGCTTCTCAGGGGTCTGGCTACCGTCCGAGTAGAATGTGACTCTATCGACGTTGCGGACCAGCCAAATGTACTCTGTGTCCCCCACTTTCTCGAAGGAACTCGATTGGGTCACACCGACTATCTTGACCTCGGGTACTGCTGAAACGGCGGGCGGGATGCACTGGACCGAACTCAGCAAGCCGAGCGACGACAGCAAT
>CALFHQ010000455.1 GCA_937876385.1 uncultured Pseudomonadota bacterium | reverse complement strand
TCAGCCGACTGACGCAGCCTACGGGGATGATCGCTGGTCAAGATGACCCTGTTTACAGTCCGTATCGGGGGAGTTCTTTGTGGATGACTGTGTTCGAGATGTTGCGTTCTGCGAGCGCTTCGCCCAGCTTCTCAGCGATGGCAACCGACCGATGTTGGCCGCCGGTGCAGCCGATTCCGATGAGTAGATTGCTTCTTCCTTCGGTTCTGCACATGGGCACGGCTGTCTCTACCAACTGGATGATGCGGTCAAGGATGGTCTTGCTGTCCTCGTGTGCAAAGACGTAATTGGCGACTTCCGGGTCCTTTCCCGAACGGTCCCGGAGGTGTTCCTCGAAGTAAGGATTCGGCAGGAACCGGACATCAAAAACGAAGGCCGATTCGAGAGGGATTCCATACTTGAAACCGAAGGATTGGATCAGAACGTTCATGCGTGCGGAAGTGTGCTGCGTTACCAGCGCACCGACTTGAGACTTCAGTTGGTGGACGTTCAGTTCGGAGGTGTCGAGAATCCGGCTTGAAACGGCTCGCAGCGGTTTCAGCAACTCGATTTCCTGGTCCACCCCCTGTTCGATGGAACCCTTTCTGGCCAACGGGTGGGGTCTGCGCGTCTCCGAGAACCGCCGAATCAGCGTCTCCTTGTCTGCCTCGAGGAAGAGGAGGGTGACATCGTGCCCATAGGCGTTTAGTCGCTCTGGAATGTGCTGCGCTTCCTCGATGAACTGCGGATCTCGAACGTCCATCACCAGGGCTGCCCGGCGAATGTTCTCATTCGCTTTCAACAAGACAACCAGGGGATCCAGGAGAGAAACCGGCAGGTTGTCGATGCAGAAATAGTCCAGGTCTTCCATGGTCTTCAACGCCAGGGTCTTCCCTGCTCCGGAGAGACCCGTGATAAGAACCAGGTTCAGCTTGTCGTCTTGAGCCGGAGGAACTTCTTGCGGCACTGGGACTCCTTTGGTTTTTGAACACCCAAACAGCAATATGGGACCGGACCGATCGTTGGACCACCGAACCCTGTCTAAATGTTGCGGAGATGGCCGTTGCAAAGCAAGGATTTTCTCGAAGGAGTCGTGACGGGGCTATCTACCCAGGCGGACTCGCTTGGATGAAGACAAGATCCCCAACTGGGTTCGGTACTTGGCCACGGTCCTTCGAGCAATGGTGATCCCTTCCTCTTCAAGGATAGAGACCAGCGATTGATCGCTCAACGGGTGGGTTGGATCTTCTGAACCGACCAACTCCTTGATTCGCTCCTTGACCGCTTGCGAAGCGAGATCGTCTCCCCCGTCGTTGGATTGGATGCCGGGGTTGAAGAAGAACTTCATGGAGTACAGTCCCTGCGGCGTGTACATGTACTTGTTGCTGGTCACTCGACTCACCGTGGACTCGTGCATCCCGATGTCGTCGGCCACCTCTCGAAGGACGAGAGGCTTCAAGCGGCTCACTCCGTGGTCAAAGAAGTCCCCCTGCTTGCGAACGATACTCTCAGCCACCAGGCGAATGGTGTTCTGGCGCTGATGAATGCTCTTCAGAAACCACAGCGCGCTGCGGACCTTCTTTTTCAAGTAGTCCTTCGTGTCGTCCCCGATCTTCTTGTCCAGCAGGTTCTTGTAGTAAGAGCCAATGCGCAACTTCGGGAGACCGTCGTCGTTGAGGGTGACGATGTAGTCATCGTTCTCTTTGCGGACGTAGACGTCGGGAACCACATACTGGGTCTTCCCGCCGCCGTAATTTCGACCCGGCTTGGGATCCAGAGTCGTGATAAGCTCTCGGGTCTCCTCGAGCTCTTCGTGGGTCACCCCCAATTTGCGGGCGAGATTCAAGATGCCCCGTCCCACCAGATCTCTGAGGTGCCCCAGAATGACCGTCTGCAACAGATCATTGTCGGGGTAGAGAACTTCAGCTTGGACCGAGAGACATTGCTCCAGAGATTGAGCCCCGCATCCCACCGGATCCATGCGCTGGATCCGCTCGAGAACTTCCACCACGACGTCGGAAGTCACGTCGAACTCCTCTGCCAGGCTCTCAACCACGTCTGGACCCAGATACCCGTTGTCGTCGATGTTCAAGATAAGCTCAACACCGATCTCCTGCTGCAAGGTCGTCAGCTTCAGCATCCGCAACTGCCACAAGAGATGCTCCGCCAACTCCTCTTCCCGAGTCAAGTTGGCATCGAAGGCGGGGAGATCGTCGTTCTTTCTCACCACGTTGCCGGGCAACGGAGCCTGGTCTCGGTGCTCCTCTACAACCTTGCGCCAATCGAAATCGTCGTCCCGGACATTGTCCTTTACAACGCCCGATTCGCTTTCCTCGCGCTGGGTCTCCGCAACCTGTTCGACCGAGGCCACTGAAACTTCCTCCGGACGACTGCCGGGCAACTCCTCGAGCACTGGATTCTCAGCCAACTCCTCCTGGACCAGCGTAGCCAACTCCAGGCGCGTAAGCTGTAGGAGCTTAATAGCCTGCTGCAACTCCGGCGTGAGCTTGAGTTGCTGCTTGAGTTGTAGGCTTTGCCTCAGTTCCATGGGAATCCGCTCCGTTTGTTACAGCACCAAAGGTATCATCATGCCCAGGGGAATGCAACGGCGAAGCCCGCCGATTTCCCGGGTAGGCACGATTCTTGAATGAAATGGATGAGAACGAAGGCCTACAGGTCGACGAGGGTGTTCTTGGCTTTGTAGGTTCGGGTGTCATAGCGGCGAGCGACGTCTACTTTTCGAACCTCGTGAAGATTTTGAGGAATGGGAACTGCAGTGATGATGCCACCCTGGTGGGCGACCAACCGATTGTATTCCCCCCGAGAAGCCAGATCCACCGCTGCAATTCCAAACCCCCGAGCCATTCGGCGGTCGTACGCACACGGCACGCCTCCTCGCTGCAGGTGGGAGAGATTCACTGCACGCACTTCCAGTCCGGTCTTCTCCTCCAACTCGCGAGCCAGTTCTCCCCCGACGCCGCCCAATGTGGGATGACCAAAACCATCCTTGGAACTCGCTTGCCGCTCCACTCGCTCCTTTCCCGCTGCCTTGGCACCCTCGGCGATGATCACGATGCTGAAGCGGTGACCGTCCTCTCGACGCTTCTTCAATCCCTCCACAACCACGTCGACGTCGTAGGGAACCTCGGGAATCAGGATGTGCGACGCTCCAGCCGCAAGTCCTCCAGACAACGCCAGGTGACCGGTGTATCGACCCATCGTCTCCACGACGAAAATTCGGCTGTGAGAGTGAGCCGTCGTGCGAAGCCTGTCCACCTCTTCGACGATGACGTTCACTGCAGTCTCGAAGCCCAGACTGTAGTCGGTTCCCTGCAAGTCTCGGTCGATGGTCTTTGGAATGCACACTACGTTGGCACCCCGAGCGCCCAGCTTTGCTGCCGCAGACAACGTGTCCTCTCCACCGATGGCTATCAAGCCGTCCAACTCCATGGCTTCCATGCTTGCCATTACCGCTTCCCACATGGGCTTGTCGGGATTGAAGGGGTTGGTTCGAGAACTCCCCAGACGTGTGCCCCCCTGACGATCCCAGGTGCGCACCTCTGATTCTACCAGGAGCCGGGCGTGGTCGCCGTCCCCAAAGGCCGTGTGCTCGGGAAGGACCGGATGACGGCGGTGATCATACTCCACCAAGCCACGCCAACCGTCTCGGATTCCAATCACTTCAAACTGAAACCCGCGCTCCGCCGCCAACTCTTCGTCCGACGCCGTCTTGACCACCCACTTCACAGCAGGGTTCAGGCCGGGACAGTCCCCGCCTCCGGTGAGAACACCAATTCGTTTCAACATGGTTCACCTCCTGGTCAGACGATGTTGGACCGTCTTGCGTTGTAGCGATGTACGTCGTATTCCTTTTCTACGTCCACCGTCTGAATTCGATTTTCTACTTCCGTCAACGGTACATCGGTGATCGTCCCATTCCTCAGCGCAACCATGTGCCCCGAGAGACCGCGCCGAATCAGGTCCGCTGCACCCCGTCCGAACAATCGCCCGATTCGACGATCGTAGGCGCACGGAGCGCCTCCCCGCTGGAGGTGGCTCAACGACAGACTTCGAACGTCCCAATCGGTGGCCCGAGTGATCTCCTGATTCAACCAATCCGCAATACCCCCCAAGGCCACATGCGCAAATCCCGTGTCCCGAATGCTCCCCAGCGTGTAGGGGCCGTCCATGGTCTCAGAGTATGCTCCCTCGGAGAGAAGCACGATACTGTATCGAATTCCGCGCATCCTCCGCTCCACCAGAAGCCGAACGATGCGGGCAACATTGAACTGATGCTCGGGGATCAACGTGATGTAAGCGCCGCTGGCGATGCCCCCCTGAAGAGCCAGATGGCCCGCATGACGCCCCATGGTCTCAATGACGAAGGTGCGACTGTGAGAGCCTGCAGTCGTTCGAACTCGATCCACCTCCTCGGTGATGATCTGCACTGCCGTCTCAAATCCCAGCGTGTAGTCCGAACCCGGGAGATCCTTGTCGATGGTCTTGGGAATCCCCACAACCGGAACGCCGGCGTGATGCAGCTTCGCCGCTACACCCAGGGTGTCCTCCCCTCCAATGGCCACCAACGCGTCCAGTTTCAACGCTTCGATGTTGGCCAGGACGGTCTTCTCCTGAACCTCACCCTCTCGATACGGGTTGGTACGGGATGAACCAAGGTTCGTCCCCCCTTCCGTGTCCCAATGCTCCACTTCGCCCGGTCCCAGTACCTTCCAGAACTGCTCCGTCTCGAAGAACGGCCCGCACTGACCGTTGGGTCCACGGTCGACCACGTCGCTTTGAACCAGAGACTTCCAACCGTCTCGCAAACCGATCACTTCCCAAGGCTCCGACCCCCCGAAATGGGCGCCGTTGACCAATCCTTTAATGGCTGGGTTCAACCCGGGACAATCGCCCCCACCGGTCAGAACCCCAATACGCTTCGCCATGACTCTCCCTCCAAAATCTGTAACGGTCTTCATCGAAAACCTGGGGGCCATTATAGGTTCGAGTGCGCTATTGTCAAAGGGGCTGTGGCTCCCGAATCGAGTCTTGCGATGTAGCGGGAATCTTTCTCTTTGCCCTGGCCGCTTCGTTGTGGTATATATCCCCGGATTCGCAGGGCCTTGTCCTGACTCTTGCGCCCCTGCCCGATGCGTCCCGTTCCCGTAACTTGAAGGATGCACAATCGAGAAACCATGATCCGGCAAACGTTTGCCGGCTGAATCGTCCGGAGGTGACAATCGTGCTCGTCGACCTGCATGTGCTTGCTGGCGGAGACTCCGCCGCTGACTTCTCCACCGCGCTCGAAAACAGCCCGCTCGATGGCATCGCCCTGGTTGGGTACAAGACCCTTCCCTCGGCTGAGGCCGTCGAAGGTGCTCGAAAACACGGGAAGCACGTCTTCATCGGCGCTGAAGTGCCGATGACCAAGGGACACATCCTGGTTTTTCCTGAGTCCACAGAAGCAGATTTTGCTGGCGACCTCGCCAAGGCCCCGGACGGAGACGGCGTTCTTGCCTGGTTCGCCGAGAAGAACTACGCTGTGGTGGCCTGTCACCCCTACCACAAAGACTCCGAGGCATCCATGGGAGACCGGATCTTGATGAACCCGGGAACCCACTCTGTCATCGTGGTTACGGCGCAAAGCCCCATTTCGGCCAACGACCTCGCCGTGGATGCCCTGGAAAGCCTTGGTGTCTCCGGCGCTGGCGGGTCCGCCGCAATCAAACCGGAGAACAAGGCAGCGACCCTGTTCGTGAACCCCTTTGACACCCAGGAAGCGTTTGCGAAGGCAGTCAAGGAAGGAGACTTCTGGGCTGTCGCACTGGGCGACGAAGACCGCTTCACCGTCACCGACCGACCCGAAGACCCCCGTGGCGACCGACGCCGCGGCCCCCGTGGTGGTGGCCGTAGCGACGATCGCAGCCGTGGAGGCCGTGGAGGGCGCGGAGACCGACCCGATCGCGGCGGACGCTCCCGCGGTGGACGCAGCGACTCCCGCCGAGGAGGCCCCGAAGGCAACCGCGACAGCCAGGGCCCCAAGGGTGGAAACCGAGACGCTGGACAGCGACGCAACCCCGAACGGAAAGGCGGCGGACGGAAGAAGAGCGGCGGACGGCCCAACGAAAGCCGCGAACCCAACGGCAATGTTCGTGAAAACCCAGTAACTGAACACGACCTGCCAAACGGAAACGTCAAAGAAAACTACAACGATTTCGAACCCAACGGCAACCGCTAGGTCCCCCCGAACCCACCGAGCCGGAGAGTCACATGAAAGTCGTCGAGACCACTCCCCCCAGCTTCCCAGACGTTTCCCCTGATGCCCTCCTGACCCTGGAATCCAACCAGAGATGGCAGGTAGCTTGCGGAGACGAAGGGCATTGGCGGGTGGGTTTCTACAGCCCCGCAGAAGCCTCCCCGGCCGACATTCAGGAATTGGAACGCCACGACTGCCCCGAGTTCTTCATGCTTGTTTCTGGGAAACTGAGCCTCTATCTCTCCAGAGATGGAGTGCTTCAATCAATTCCGCTGGAACCCATGAAGCCAATCCTCGTGGAGTCGCCGCACTGCGGTTTCTGCCCCGACGGCCCCCACACCGGCGTCGCTGTGGTCGTTGAGCGAGACGCCTTCAACACCGAGTACCGCAAACCACAAGAATGGTAGCAGCTCGAATGCTGACCATCGCTAAGGACTTCCTGTTGCCCATGGCATCGGACCTCTCCAGCCTCCAGTCTCCAGCCTCCCCCAAGTTCGCACACCTCTCCCCCGAATCTCGTCTGGTCCAACTTCGAAGCGGCTTGCGGGCGTCTGTGTCCCTTCCTTTCTTCCTTTCCTTCCCTCCTGTTGACAGAGGTCTCCCTTGAAGACCTCCAGAAGAGTTTGTGCTGGGGGGAAGAAGTCAGTCCTTCGTCACCCTGAAGTTCGCACACCTCTCCCTTGAGGTCATTTGTGAGGGAAGCTCTGGGTTGCAATTCCCTAAGACGTGACCGGGTTGGATTCCGCTGTGAGGCGAAGTCCTTTTCGATGACACGTCTTCGGCGCGCACTGACCACACATTTTGAACTGGCCACCCAGCGCGT
>CALFHQ010000454.1 GCA_937876385.1 uncultured Pseudomonadota bacterium | reverse complement strand
GCCTCCTCGTCCTTCCAGTGGTTGGAGTCTGGGTTGAAGGGGGAGGTGGGCAAGGCACGCAAACGGTCCAGAAGGATCTTCTTGTGAGCCCTCTTGTGTTTTGCCAGGTCTGGATCTTCGGCATGAAAGGGAGGTCGGGCCGTTTGAGGGTCGTTTTCAACGAGGTCGATTCCGTTGAGAATTCCGCTGAGACGACCGGTGGCCTCGAGTCCGGCCAGGTCCAGTTGCAGTCCTCGACCCCCGGCGAAGCCTCGAACGGGGTCGTCGGGCATGGTGATTTCGGTGGCATAGCTGGGGCTGACGGTGTTGACTTGGTTGGAGAATCGAATGCCTGCCCGCATGGGGTTGAAGCAGTCCTGGCAGGTGGGGTCGATTGCTTCGTGGAATCTGGTGTGGTGGCGGATGGCTTGATATTCTTCGGGGAACCAGGCCTGCAGGGACGAAGCTCTGCCGTGGTCCCTTCCCTCAAGGGGGCGGATTCCCTGGTAGTCGAGGTTGTGGATGGTGAAGAGGGTGCCGATTCGCTGGGAGAGCTCCTCGAACCGTTGGGAGGTCTCCTTCAAGAGGGCGAGGGTTCCTGTGTGCCAATCATGGAGGTGCAGCGTCTTCACGGTTGAGAAGTTCTGGTGGGTGTTGAGGGCGATGAGCACCGCGCTGGAGAAAAAGGCGAACCGACGGGCGTCATCTTCGAAGGGTCCTCTCCCTCGGGAGGCGCTGTTCACGTACACCGTGGAGTCTTCTCCTTCGAAGAACAGTCTTTGCTTGATAAAGTAGAGTGAGGGCCCTTTTGGGGATTCTACATGCGTCAAGGTTGCGGAGATTTTTCTGCCGGCGAAGGGGACGTCGAAGGTGGCTATGGGCTGGTCCTGGGCCTCAATGATTCCGTATCGAGGGAGAACGATTGCGACGTCGACTCCTTCCCGTGCGAGCTGCTGGCTGAGGTCCCAGACGACGTCTCCTAGTCCTCCGACCTTGGCAATTCCTCTGCATTCGCTGGCGACCATGACGACTTCGTGTTGGGGCATTGGTGGGGCCTCCGTTTCAGTCTTCGGGGTGCTGTGGAATATACAACGATGCACGAAAATTTGCCAGGACGCTTGGGCCGTTTAGGATGGAGTTGGATGCAATGAGGGAAACTGATGAACAACGTGACGACCCAGATTCTATCGGCCTTTGACGGACTTACGGTAAATCATCGGGAGCCGATGCAACGGCCCGCCGCTAGAAACACCCTTCCAAAGCGCAGCGAGGTGGGGCTCCCCGAGGAGATCTCGGTCACTGTGTATTTCCTGGGAAGTCTGACTTTGCGTGTGCAGCGGGAGTTGGTTCAGTTGCGGGTAAGCGCCGGCACCCCTGTTGATTGGCTTTTGGAAATGGTGGCTCTTGAACTGCCTGGTTTTGGACCGGTGCTGGAAGAGCCCGACGGTTTTGTGGTTTTTGCAGATGGAGTAGAGGTGCAGCGTCTGGACCTCATCGAAGAGGACGTTCGGATCATTCTCATGCCCGCGGCCGCTACCTTACGCGGTGTCAGCCGCAGTCTCTACCACGCCAATCCCTGCACCGTCTCTTTGGCCCTGACCCACTAACCCTGTTTGACTGTCAAACGACACCACAATGTCTAGTTGTCGTACCAGGGCGGCTTGACCAGGGGCATGATGGGCCCTGATTTGGGGAAGAGTGCGTACCGGGCCAAGTCCACGAACATATTGGCCGAGACCTTAACGAACCACTGATACATTGCGCGTTTGTATGCGTGGGGGGAAGAGAGACCTCGCAAGAGCCAGGGGATGGAGACGTATTTGCGCTCCAACTCGATGAGGACCTCTTCGATTTCCCGCCGGGTCATGGTCTTGGAGCGAATCACCGGGGTCGCCCAGTCGAATTGCACGAAGTCCTCGGCCTCAATAATTCCTTGCTCCACCGCCTGATCCCACAGGTCGGTGCCGGGAACAGGAGTCAGAGGGTGGAAACCGGGGTAGTCGAGGTCCAGTTCTCTGGCGAAATCCAGTTGGGCGAGCATACTCTCTCGGGTTTCATCTGGGACTCCGACGATGAACGTGGCCTGTCTGAAAACCTGGGGGTAGTGTGTCTTGAGGATATCGAAGGCTTCCCGGGTTGTGCTAGCGGTGTAGCTGCCTTTTCGAAAGTCTACGAGTTTCTGGTCTTCCACTCGCTCGGCTCCGATGCTGACGTGGGACAGGCCGACATCCACGAGCTCTTTGAGAACTCCGTCGTGGTGATCTCGAACGATATAATCTGCTCTCAGGAAGGCGAACCAGTTGACCTTGAGTTGTCTGGCCTTCATTTCGGCTGCGAATTCGAGGCTCCATTTGGGGTCCAGATTGAAGCAGTCATCCACGAAGACAAAGCCCTTCTTTCCGTATCCTTCTGCAAGGATCTGGAGTTCATCCACCATCTTGCGAGGGGACTTTGTTCGCCATCTGGGATGAAGGATCTCGTGACCATCTTCGGTGACGGTTCGACCGGCCATCTGGGTCCACCACACGCAGAAGCTGCAAGCGTGCGGGCAACCTCTGGAGTGGTATACGGTGGTTCCCCCTGGGGAAAAGAGGAGTTTGCTGGTGCCGTATTGGTCCATGGGGACCAGGTCGTATGCGGGGAGGGGGAGTGAGTCGAGATCCTCGATGAGGGCTCTCGGGGGTGTGTGATGGGG
>CALFHQ010000453.1 GCA_937876385.1 uncultured Pseudomonadota bacterium | reverse complement strand
AGCGACGATCCCCTCGGGGTTCAGAATCACGCATCCCACGGGCACGTCGCCCCGAGAACCCGCTTCGACTGCTACCGTCAATGCGACCTTCATGGCCTCTTCGGCTTTGGTGAGGGAAATTGGGAGGGGGTTCACGGTTCCTCCGGAGTGGCAAAGGGTACACCACCCCACAAAAGGGGGGACCCCTTGGCTGATATCAACTCGATGATTGGCTAAGCGCGCTCGAGAGGATTCGAACCTCTGACCCTCGGTTCCGTAGACCGATGCTCTATCCAGGCTGAGCCACGAGCGCGTGGCGGAGAGAGAGGGATTCGAACCCTCGGTGCGGGTTTAAACCGCACACTCGCTTAGCAGGCGAGCACCTTCGGCCGTCTCGGTCATCTCTCCAACAATTGCTGAACACCTTCATGTTCCAGCGTTCCAAAGAACTATACCAGCTTTGCTGGCAGCGGATATTCTAGCCATGCGTCGGGTGGTGTCAAGCCTTTTTCATGCGGGGAGGTCAGTTCCATCGCCGCAAATCGCGCACCGTGGGTTTCGGTTGAGGGCGAGAGTACGAAACTCCCCTTGTGCCTGGTCGATCAGGAGAATCTTCCGTTGAATCGGCAGGCCGAGCAGAATCTCCACCACCCAGCGGGCCTGCTGAGCCGCTACCAGGGCGGGCAGAGCTGGAAAGATGCCCACCTCTTTGCACGTCGGGACCATTTCCTGGGGAGGCATCTCAGGCCACAAACAAGCCAGGCAAGCGGTTTGGCCGGGGACGATGGGGAATAGCTGGGCTTGATGTGCCGTGGCTCCGGCGTGTACCCAGGGAGTTCCCGAAGAGACACAGGCTCGATTCAAGATGTATCGAGGGGGCAATCGGTCAAATCCGTCGACGACAACGTCGGCACCTGAGATGAGGTCGTCGACGTTGGTTTCGTCCACCCTCAGGACTCGGGAGTCTATGGTGCAGGCTGGATTGATGACGTTGAGGTGGTATCGTGCTGCCTCGGCCTTGGGCTTTCCGACGTCTTCCGGGGTGTACAGGGCAGTTCGATGGAGGTTGGTGAACTCCACAACATCGCAATCCACCAGTCGAAGATTCCCCACTCCGGCCCGGAGGAGAGACTGGGCGACGTGGCTCCCCAGCCCTCCGACTCCCAGGATGGTTACGGTGGCCGCAGCAAGGACGGCCTGCCCGTCGGGGGGCCATCCGGCGAGGTTTTCTTGTCTCTCGTACGCATTTTCGGGCCAATTCGGGGGCATCTTTGGCGCTCCTTGCCGGTGTGAGCCGACGGGAATGAACTCACATTCCTCACTCTTGTGCGGATGGGACCTCCGCTTCTGCTTGTACCGAGGGTTGTTGCCAGGGACAAGGAAAAACATTGAAAGTCGACGAGGGGCCTTGAGTCCCCATTTTTTCCTTGAAATGCAGGGCGGAGGACTTCATTGTAGGGAAGAAGAATCGGAAAACTGACCGCATACTCATGCTCGATCGCTAGGAGGAAACATGGACCCCAGGTATCAGGTGGACGAAAGCCGCGTATGGTTCAAACCAGAATCGGGATGGCCCGACGCGGTTCCCAAGAACATTGATTTTCCCAAGAAGACCCTGGGACAGTTCTTCGACGAATCCGTCGAGAAGTACCACGACCGTCCATTGGGTTGGTTCCTCGGCTCAACCATGACGTACGGCGAGATGAAGAAGCACACCGATTGTCTGGCCACTGCGCTGCACAACCATGGCTTTCGAAAAGGGGACGTTCTGGCGCTTCTCCTTCCCAACAGTTTCCAATACATCATGTTTTACTTTGCCGCGGCCAAACTGGGAGTCATTCCCAGCGGAATCAACCCGACCTACAAGCCGGGAGAGATTCTCCACCAGATAAAGACTGTGGGTGCCAAGGGACTGGTGGTACTGGACGCCCTGTACCCCGGATCGGTAGCGCCCATCATCGACAAGG
>CALFHQ010000452.1 GCA_937876385.1 uncultured Pseudomonadota bacterium | reverse complement strand
GAATATATCTCGAAGGGGTTTGATCAGTTTCTCGATGATTTTCTCGCTACCGGATTCTGCCACCAGCACCCCGGCTACAAAGGCTCCCAGGGCGACGGAATACCCCAACTCCTGGGCAAGAATGGCCGTGGCAAAGCAGAGCCCGACGATTACAACGACGAGAATCTCGCCGCTTTCAAATCTCACGACGGCCCGCACAAGTCGAGGGACGAAGAGCATCCCCACGACGACCAGCCCCACCAATACGCCGGCGAGTTTTCCCACGGTGAGGGCGACGGCGGCGGCTCCCAGTCCCTGCCCCGATGCGACTCCGGTCATCACGGCGATTAACAGTATGGCCGCCAGATCCTGAATGACCAGGGTTCCCAAAACGAACTCTTTCAACCGCTTTTCTACGTCCCTCTGGTCAAAGACCTTGCTCACCACCATGGTACTGGAGATGGCGATGGCCCCACCCAGAAAGCTCGACTCCACCATCGACCACCCCCACAGTTGCCCCAGGGTCAGGCCACACCAGAAGAGCACGCTCATCTGCACCAGAGCGGTAAAACCGGAGGTTGGCAGGACCTCGAAGAACTTGCGAAGGCGAAACTCCAACCCGATTCCAAACATCACGAGGATGACCCCAAACTCTGCGAGACTCTGGACTCTCTCGGGTTCGGCGAAGAGGGGGATGGGTATGTAGGGTCCGACAACGAGCCCTGCGAGGAGGTATCCCACCACTGTGGACTGCCGGGTCAAGCGCATCAACACAGACATCACCCCGGCGACTCCGAGGACCAGTGCGAGGTCGACGACGAAAGTGGAGGCGGGGCCGGCGGCGAGAATCCAATTCATGGGACTAGAGTGCCCGTTTGCGCTTGAGGAATCAACCTAAAGGAGGCGTTGCAACGAACCGGGGGTTGGCGGTATACAAGGAGAGTTCATCGTGGCACAAGTGCAACGGGAATTGAGGATGTGATGCCCGCAACGCCCGAAGACGCAAGACGGTTGATACGGTACGCCCGGAGCAACGGCTTCGACGACCTCCCGGAAGCCCCACTTCTTCGAGGTTTCGAACTGCTGGCCCGAGACGAAGAGCTCCTTTCCCTTCTTCGAGATCCGCAGATGGCTTTGGTGCCTTTGGCCATTCAGGTTGGCGTTGTTCGGTGTGTGCGAGGGTTTCATCGACTGCGGAAGCGACTGTCGGAGTCTCCTTTGCCCCCGGCAGTGGCCGACGCCCTTTCTTCCGGCGCATCGTTGGGGCTGGCCACCCATCTTCTGCGAACGAGACACACCCTTCCAGAGGCCGTTGGCACCTTGGCAGAATCTCTGCTGGCCACCGCCTGGAAGGAAGCACAGGTGGTCGCCCGGGTTGCGGACCAGTCCATCGACGAAGCCTTTGATGCGGTGGGACGGTTTTCCCCCGATGCCATCCCCACGGCCCGATGGCTAGCCTGGCGACGTCTTGAGAACAGAGGACACTTGTCCATCGCAATGGAGTTGAGCTTCAACGAGAGCCCAACGGACGCACTCGAGTCCGCCGTTGCCAAGGCCCTCTTCGAGAAGTTGGACGAAGTTTCCCAAAAGCGGGCGCTGGATGAGGCGGTGATGACCTACCAGGGATTGCTCCACACGCCACCCTACTGCGCAGGACGACTGGGTGCGCTGTATGTCGGTTCTCCCCGAGGACCGGTGGGGGCCGCAATACTCGATGAAGCAGGCGTTCCCCTGGCGACCCGCTCCTTCCCACCGTCGGGCGAGTTGGAAGCCCTGGTCACGAGCTGGGCGCAAACCCACATGGCCAGCGGCTGGGTCGTTCCCACCAATGCGGCCGATTCCCAAAGGCTCTCTCGGTTGCGACGCTGCCTCCCGGAGGTTCCGTTTGAGGTGAAACCTGTGGCCGTTTCTCAGGCCCGGGAAGACCTGGAAGCCGAAAAGTCTCTGTTTGGACTCCCTCGAGAGGTGCTCTCAGCGGTGGTGCTGGGGCGCCGGGCTCTCAATCCCGCTGCCGAATGGGGACGGCTGGACCCCCTGGAGTTGGGTCTTGTGGAGTACCAGCACGATTTGGAACCTGATGTATTGAAGGAGACTTTGGAGGTGGTTCGAATCCTGGGAAGCAGCGGCGCCAATTCGGTCGAAAGTCCTTTGGCCCCTCCCCTGCGCCTAATCCCCTTCTACGCTCTTTGTCGGACCTGCGAACCGGAATGGAGTTGGACGTCCAGGTCACCAGCATCGCAACCTTTGGAGCCTTCGTTTCCATGGGTCTGCCCGTGGAAGGTCTCATCCATATCTCGGAGTTGGCCGACCAGCGTGTGTCGAATGTTGGAGAAATCGTCCGCATCGGGCAGCGGAAGCGAGCCCGGGTACTGGAGGTTGACCCAGCCAGGCAGCGGGTGTCGCTGACGCTGCGAAAGGGTCCGTCGAAACGTCCAGCGAAGGGGCGGTCTCAGATGGACGCGATGAAGAAACTCAACAGCCTGTTCAAGGACCCGTGAACAGGGCACTTTACGGTAACTTTACAAATCTCCCGGTGGACTCGAACAGGATCTTTACGTTGTTTTGGTAGCCTGAAACCCTGGACATGCCTGGAATGGAGAATTGAACGGCTGGCGGCAATTCACCGACCGGGGAAACACGTCGAGGAGGAGATCATGCACAAGACCAAACAGTTTGCAGTTCTGGCTTTTTGTCTTCCCATCTGGTGGGTCGCATGTGGCACGAGCGGCGGGTCACAGAACCTGTCTGCCGTGGACGTCGGTGCCGACTTGACCAGTGGCGACGCTTTCGTGGAGGACGACACTCAAAGCGACGGCGTGGAGCCTCCTTGCTGCCCCATCGTAGACACGAATCAGACCCAATGCTACGGAGTCGCAGAATGCCTTACTTGCCCGGAAGCCGGTTCCCCCTTCGCCGGACAGGACGCCAGCTTTGCGGGGATTTCTCCCTCCTACCAGGACAACGGTGACGACACGGTGACGGATCTGAACACCGGGTTGATGTGGCAGAAGACACCGGGCTACATGACCTTTGACGACGCCGTTGCGGAAGCTGCGGTTTCTACTCATGCCGGGCACGATGACTGGCGCCTGCCCACCATCAAGGAGCTGTATTCCCTGATGGATTTCAGCGGCCTCGACCCCAGCGGCTGCGAAAGTGCCTCGGACTGCGCTCTGGTTCCCTTTATCGATTCCTCGGTGTTCAACTTTGAGTACGGGGACGAAAGCTTGGGAGTCCGCCTCATTGACGCCCAGTACGTCAGCTCCACCCTGTATGTGTCGACCACGATGGACGGAGCAAAGACCATGTTCGGGGTGAACTTCGCCGACGGCCGAATCAAGGGATACCCGACCGATGCCATGATGGGGCAAAGCGACGGAAAGATGTTCTACGTGCTGTTCGTTCGGGGGGAGAACAAGTACGGAGTCAACCAGTTTACCGCCGATGGGGACACCGTTTCTGATGCCTCGACGGGACTCACCTGGATGAAAGGGGACAGCGGCTCTATGGGTGCAGGAACCATGAACTGGGAAGCGGCTCTGAGCTTCTGTGAGGATCTCGACTGCGGCGGGTACAACGACTGGAGGCTTCCAAACGCAAAGGAATTGCAAGGCATTGTGGACTACACGCGTTCCCCTGCGACGACCAACAGCGCGGCCATCGACCCGATATTCGAGGCCACTCCCATCACCGACGAAGGGGGAGAGACCAACTGGGCATTTTACTGGACCAGCACCACCCACACCAACATCGGCAACGGCACCGTACACGGAACGTCGGCGGCGTACGTCGCCTTTGGCGAAGCGCTGGGATTTATGCCCGACCCCATGGGAACCAGCGTACAGTTGATGGATGTCCACGGCGCCGGCGCCCAGCGAAGTGACCCTAAAGTCGGAGATGCAGCAGACTACCCCACAGGATTTGGCCCCCAGGGCGACGTGATTCGAATCAACAACATGGTTCGATGTGTTCGAGGGGGCGAAGAGGTGTTTGAGGCTGGGGCAACTTGCCAGCCAACTCCGGCGCCTGTGGCTTGCAACATCGCCGGCGAAGGGGAGCCCTGCTGCGGCGACGGCACCTGCGATGCCATCGAATCCACATCCAACTGCCCCGCCGATTGCGAAACCCTTCCTGGCGGCCCTACTCCTTGCGAAGTTCAATCAGACTGTGAGGCTCCGGAAGCGTGCCCTCCCGATGCGACTCTCGGGTGCACCTGCTCGGCGACCCCCGACGGTGACCTGTGCCTTCCAGCTTGTGAAACCGACTCCGACTGCCCCGCTCCGCCGGATATGGAGCTTATCTGCTCTATGGATGGCGTGTGCATTCCGTCGGGAGGACCGGGTCGCCATTGATTGTGCTATTGTAGAGCCGGGAGACCGGCGCAGAACCCGGGAAACGGAATAAAACGAGGAACCATGCCTGACGGACCAATACCCATCTTGATTGTGGACGATGACCGAGGCCTTTGTGAGTTGGTGGCGGACTTCCTGGAGCCCCACGGCTACCAGGTTGACTCGGCCCACAACGGATCCGAGGGGCTCAAGCGGGTTGCCGAGGGCGACTACCAGGCGCTCATATTGGACGTGATGATGCCGGGAATGGACGGCTTCGAATTCCTCAAGGTTCTTCGCCGTACCAACGAGATTCCGGTGCTCATGCTCACATCGAGAGGAGATGAGGTGGATCGCATCGTGGGACTGGAGATCGGCGCCGACGACTACATTCCCAAGACCTTCTCGTCTCGAGAGTTGCTGGCCCGCCTTCGAGCCGTCTTGCGGCGCTCCAATCGCAGCGCCAATGTCAGACCCGATGCGGAGCTGCCTTCGCTGTTCCAGGGTTCCCTGCGCATCGACCAGAACGCCCGGCAGGCATGGCTCGACTCCGAAGAGCTGCCCCTCACCCGACTGGAATTCGATTTGTTGGTGTTACTCGCTGCCCGACCGGGACGAGTGGTCTCTCGGGACTTCCTCCTCCAACGAATCTCCGGAAGGGAGTTTGAGTGGCAAGATCGCACGGTGGATGTGCACGTCTCCTCCCTTCGAAAGAAGTTGGGTGAGGAGGCCAAAGCTCCCCGTTTCATCAAGACCGTTCGTGGGGTGGGATACACGTTTCTCCAGCAGGATGGTGAGACACGGTGAAGATTCGAACCTCTCTTTTTGGAAAGTTCGTGTTGTGGTTCGTGCTCAGCGTGGTGGTGCTGCTGGCAACATACCTGGTCCTCTTTCGTGTTCAACTTCGAATCAATCCAGACAGCCCCCTTCGAGGTCCCGTTGGCGAACGACTCAGCGATGTCGCATGGAAGCTCGCTGGAGAAGTGGGGCGTCTCGACAAGTCAGAGTGGAGCAGCCGTATCGCCTCCTATTCCCAGGAGCACGGAGTGACGTTTCACCTCGTTGACCGTTTCGGCAACTCCCTGCTGGA
>CALFHQ010000451.1 GCA_937876385.1 uncultured Pseudomonadota bacterium | reverse complement strand
AGCCAGACAAAGAAGAAGTTTGGATAGGCATCCCCGGAGTGCATCCAGCCGAGGCCTTGTTGCCGTTCTCGTGTGAAGGGATACCAGAGGTTGCTTCCCATGACTCCCAGCTGGTCTTCGAGGACGTGGACGCAGAATCCCCCTCCGAAGATGGTTCCGTAGAGCCAGGCGTTGTTCCATCCCATGATCTTCGCAACTCCAAAGAGGAGAATTCCCAGGAGGATCCCGATGGTGAGGGAGTGGCTCCAGCGTCGGTGCCAGGGGATGAAGTCCATCTTGACCCGTCCGTCCTCGGTGCGTCGAAAGGCCATGTCGGGGCCGCCGAAGATATCGATAACCTGGTCGGTGTCGAGGTCCTGGTCCACGCAAGCGAGGATGGGAGCACGAGCAAATCTGCGCTCTTCCGGGATAGGGTCCATGTCGGGAAGAGGGTCTTTGGCCATGGTGACCACGGGTCCTATTTCCACCTCGACTTGGGGGTCGGGGGCTTCCAGGAAGCGGACGGTGTATTGGCGAAAGTGGGTGGAGGAGAGTTTCATCGTGTGGAGCTTCAGCGAGACGGGATTTCCGCCGGCCCTGTAGCCGTCATTGATGGCTTTTGCGACGCCGTCGGCGATGGCTTGAGGGTCTGGTTCTTCGGGGTCTGGTGAGACTTCGACGTCGAAGCGCTCCAGGAAGCGTGCGAACTTGAAATCGAGTGTATCGGGCAAGATGCCGCCGATTCCCCCGAGGGCGATGATGAAACTTTGTTCCTGCATGGCCATGGAGATGGCGTCAGGGAAGAAGGTGGCGAAGGCTGCGCCTGAGATGAAATGAGTCAACCCTTTCATGGTATCAGCCCCAAAAAGGCCGCTACGGTGGTTCCAACGCCGGCCATGTTCAACATCACTGGAATGATAAGCACTCCCATGCAGTTCATTCTGCGAGAGTGGAAGAAGACGGGGATCATGCCGATTCCGGTGGCAACGACCATGATGAGCAGTCCCGGCCAGGAAGTGATGGCGTAGACCACTGCAACGACAATGGCGCTGGTGACAATGGAGAGGTAGCGGTGATTGACCCGCTCAACCACTTTGACCATTGCTTTGGAGAAGAGGATCAGCATGAGGAATGAGAGTCCGCCGCTGATGAGAATGGAACCGATAACCATCCAATAGTCGGCGAAGGTCGCTGGGGTGTAGAAGGACTGAACCATCCATGCCATCCCCCCTCGGGTGAGTCCCAATCCGGGGACGAAGAGGAGGAGGAAGGCTCCGACGTAGTAGACGACTTTGGAAGTGCCCTGGGAGATGAGGAAGAGGCGTTCGTCTCGTTGTGCGGTGGCGTGTCCGGCGATGAGTCCCCCCATGCCTCCGGTGATAATAGGGAATATGGCAGCGATGAGTCCCCCTCCGGCTCCAGCGGCGATGCCTCTGACCATGAGTGCGTGGGTCGTGTCGAGGGTCTTGGGGATGATCTGTTTGGGGACGTTTGTGGCGGACATGATGTTGGTTACGAGCCAGGGAACAGCATAAAGCCCGACGAAGGCAGGCATGATGTTCTGGAAGGCGTATTTGGGTGGGACGATGGGTTTGTAGAGGAGGATGAAGCCCAGCAGTCCCGAGAGAACGAGGGTTGCGATTCCGGCAAAGAGGGAGCCCCATGCGTCGAGAAAGCGTTGGGAGGGGGTTCCCCGGTCTCCTCCTTTGGGCCACTCAGACATCACCATGAAGGCGAGCATGAGGGCTAGGAACCAGAAGAGGTGGGGCCCGATGATCTGTTTGAAAGGGGGCAGTAGGATGGGGAGGAGGGGGGCTGCCACAGCGAGGAAGACGATCCCACCCAGTCCTCCTGCGCCGGTGAGCAGAGTGGCTTCGTAGCCTCGCCCTTGCATGAGGTATTTTTGACCGGGGAGGGTGATGAACAGGGCCGCTTCGTCGGGGGTTCCCAGGAAGATGGAAGGGATGGTGTTGATCATGGAATAGCCCACCACCAGCCCCATCATGAAGGAGACGAAAGCAGCTTCGGGAAGGACCACGGTTTCGGAGACCTTCATGATGATGAGGAGGAAGATCCCGGCCACGTTGTAGACGTGAAGTGCCGGCAGCAAAGCCAGGACGGAAGCCACGAGGGTACCGACGATTCCACCGACGAGGACGGCGGCGAAGGTGGAGGGGTCCATTACTTGCCCTCCGTGGCGAATCGGACGTGTTCGGGCCAGTAGGGGATCACTTCCAGATCGTTCTTGTAATCGTGGATGAGTCCGGTAACGGAGAGGGTGTCACCCGCCTCCGGGGCCTTCATCAACTGCTTCCACGTGTTTTTCCAGAGGATGACGAGGATGGGTCCGCTGCCGTCGTCGAGTTCGAGTTTGAGACCGCCTTTCCCGATCTTGGTGACGGACTTGATGGTGCCTTTGATGGCGACGAGTTTTCCTGTGTCTCTTTGAGTGATGGCGCCGGTTTGGACCTTGCCCAGGTCTTCCACTGTGCCCTTGCCCAGGACGGTGAGATCGGTTCGGTTGGCCGGGTGCACTTCGAGCTTCTGTCGGTACTCGACGACCTTTCCGGTGACCTGGATTTCGGTGTTCTTGCGGAGGTCCCAGAGTCGGGGGTCCAATTTCACTTCGAAGGTTTCGATGACCACTGGAATTTCCGATTGGTCGTCACTGAGGACAAATCGGGTCAGGCGATCGTCCTTGCCTCGAAGGGAGGGTCGTGCCTTGAGGACTCCGGTGATGGTGGCTTCCTGGCCCAACCAGGAGCGGTCCAGAGTGCTGATGTTTCCAACGATGTTGTGGCCGGATTTGGGCTGGCTGGGAGGAGGATTCTGTTCCTCCTGGTCGGCGTCGCCCTGGTCGGGCTGTTCCTCATGGGTGGGGGTGCTTGCCGGTTCCTTTGTCCCTGCTTCCGGGGCCTCGTCGGTTGCGGTGGGTGGGGGATTTTGTTCTTTGAGCCTCTCGGGTGGGGGCGTGGTGCCGGTTGCCGTGGTCGTGGGTTGTTTGAGGACGGTGAGTCCGTCAGCGCTTAGAAGGTGTACTTGTCCCTTGCCTTTGTATTCTCCCTTTTTGCCGCAGGCTCGGACGTCTTTGCCGACTTCAACGAGCTGGTCTGGAGTGGTTTGGGACTTCCAGGAAGTTTTCCAGATGATGACTTCGCTTTTCTGGCTGTTGTGGAAGAGGATTTTCCATCCTTTGTCCTTGATTCCCACGATGGCCTTCACGGTTCCTTCTTCGCAAACGAGAGGCGCTGTGGTGGTTGCTGCGTCTTGGTGGCTCCGATTTGGCTTGTAGGCCGCGACGGTTTCGGGGTCGGCTGAGAGGATTTCAATGTCCCAGGGTTGGGTGAGTTGAACTTGTGCATATTTGTCTTTGTAGTGCTGCACAACTCCCCGCAGCCCGACTTTGCTGCCCACGAGTTTGGTGGAGTCCGGGATCTGGTCGAAGATGCTAGGCCAGGCGACGACAGTGAGTTCGGTGGTGCCGTCAAAGAGAGTGAGGCGCACGGGGCCTTTCTGGGGTGTGAAGCGATCGACGACGGTTCCTGTTACTCGAATGACGGTATCATCTAAGAGCAGTGCCGCATCGGCCAGGGCGACCTGCGGGGGTGCGTTTCGGTCCAATTGAATGGTCCGGGGAGTTTGGAGAAAGAGGGTTGTGGAGGTAATTCCGTCCTGGGTGCGGATTCGGACGCTTCCGACCACATCAATCTTGTCGTGGAGTCTGGGGAGTAGTTGCCCTCGGTCCTTCCAAAGGGCTTGTGCCACAGAGGAGAAGGCGAGGACGGTGATTTCCCCCGTTTTGTCTCGGATTGGGAAGCTGACGATTCGTGCGGTGTCGGTATCTTGTCCCTGGGCATCTCGCACGAACATGACTTTCGGGTCAGCGGTGACTTCTCCTTTGACGTGGATCAGGGCGAAGTTCATGGTTTCGTTGAGTTCGGCGACTTGCACCAATGGAACCTCGGCCAGTCTGGCCGTGAACCAGAGCACGACGAGTCCACCTACCGCCAGGATCACGGCCATCCAACGGGCGAACCTCACCGACAGTCGTTTTTCGGTTCTGGCGCCGCAGTGTGGGCATCGATGGGCTGTTCCTGTGAAGCGGTTGCAGCTTGGGCAACGGGCGTCCTGGACTACTTCAGGCATCTCATTCCTCTCCAGTGAGGTGTTTGAGGATAGCGTCGACAATGGCTTCCGGGGACAACTTGCTGGAGTCCAGCACGAGGTCATAGATGGAGAGATCTGCCAGATCGAAGCCGTAGAATTTCAGGTACCGTCGCCGTTCGGTTTCCTCCCGTTCGGCGGTAGCGATTGCTGCCAACTTCGGGTCTTGCTCGTCCCTTCCTGAGACTCGCTGCACTCGTACTTCAAGGGGTGCATCGACCCATACGGCGAGTCCGGGGAGGTTGGCGTGTTTCAGAACCCATCCAGCCAGTCGTCCTTCGAGGATGACGTCTCCGTTTCGGGCGGTTTCTTCTTGCCGTCGGTCCAATTCCTTGTCCACTGATGGGTCGGATTCGACGAGGTGTCCAAAGTCGATGAGTTCCATTCCGCGCTCCTGGGCCATCTCTCGGAAAATGGCGCCGGTGTTGCGGTAGGGAAGTCCGATGGACGTCTCGAGGAGCTTTGCGGCGGTGGTTGTACCGGAGCCTGGGAGTCCTGAGATGGTGACGACGTTCGTTTTCAGGGGCTTCATGGGGTTACCTCTGGAGTGAAGCGATGAGTTCATTGGGGTCTGATCGCTCGATGACGTGAGAGGACCAGAGATCCGCCATGTGGAGGAGGAGGAGGAGGGGGGTCTCTCTGTTTTGTACTGCGGCGTTTTCCGGAACGTATTGGCCGTCGTGGTAGCAGATGGCCTGGGCTTCTTCGTCGGTGAGTGTGAGGTGTCGGGCGCACAGGTAGAGGCTGGCGACACCTTGGGCCATGGCGATGGGTTTGTCGCTGATGGAGAATTCGGGTCCATTTGGGGTTTGCCGAGTCAGAATCCAGGGGTTCTCGGGGGTGCCCAGTTTTCCCACGTCGTGGAACAGGGCGACCATGGCAAGGCTCTCTCTGGAGTGGCCGGATTGCACGGCGTCGGAGAGTTTGAAGAGGGTTCTCGCCACGAGGACGCTATGGGCGATGAGTCCCCCTTCTACATTGAGGTGGTGATGAACGGAGGCTGGACAGGAGAGCCAGTTGGTGTTGTCCTCCAGGAATTGGAGGAAGGTCTCAGCCTCGCCTCTGCGGTGGGCCATGTGGTTCAGCAGTCCATCATATTCGTGTTTCAATGGCATCGACGCCGACCTCGACTGTTGTTTTCCCGCCATGGGATTTAGAGCCCCATGGTAGGACGATTTGGCGGTGTGTGGAAGGGAAAAGCCGAGTGGTCGCTCCAACTTGCTCCAATGAGTTGTTGTGGGTTACTCTTTGTTG
>CALFHQ010000450.1 GCA_937876385.1 uncultured Pseudomonadota bacterium | reverse complement strand
CGTCGCAGAGGACGTCGGGGTCCTTCTCGTCGGAGATCTCGTCAATCGTCTCGTCAACCTCGGAGTCGGGATCAACGATGCCATCGGCGGAGATTTCGGAAGACCCGTCCCCCGTCGAATCCTTGTCAGTCACGTCACTGTCCTTGTTGTCATCCGGGGGTGTTGTGGAGGGCGCACTGCAACCGGCGCCGAGCCATAGAGCTATCACGAACAGTGTGAGAAAGGATCTTTTCATCATGGGTTTCCCTCGCGTGGTCTGACTGAGCTACAAAGCTTCGGACAACATTATACGCGAAAGGGCCCTGCTGTAAACAGGGAATTCCCTCCAACGACCGGTGTTCCTCCGCACAACCGTTGTCCCGAGCCGTCCCTCTGTTTGCGGTTTGACAGTGTCCAGAAGGGGTGTGTACACTGTTTTTCGTTCAATTTGATGAGCACTTTCTTCTACTGGAAGGGTTTCCAAAGCTTCCGGTGTCGGGAAGAGCCCGGGATTTGGACCAGAATCTAGTGAGAATCGGAGGAGTCGACCATGGCGAGTTGGAGAGGGATGTCTGGGCTGCTGGTGGCCGCTGCGTTGGTGGCCGCTGGTTGTAGCGGTGGTTCGTCGGGTCAAACGGCCGATGTCGTTGGAGGGTACGACCTGGGAACTGAAGCAGGGGGGCAAGACGCAATGGTCTGCGAGGTTGGCGGGGAGATTGTCTGCTGTCCCGGGGAATCCAACGGCTGCTCCACCGACGGCTTGTCTGTGCTTGTGTGCAGAGAGGATCAAAAGGGGTGGGAGCAGGTGGTCTGCATGGGCGATGACGGGGAACCCAGCCGTTGTCGAGTAAGCCAGGAGGTTCCAACGGGGTATTGCGCCGTGTGTGAAACCGGTCGTCGCAAGTGCGACGGCGATGACATCGTCCTGCAGTGCAACCAGTTGGGAAATGAGTGGGAAGTGTACCAGGATTGCAATGGCGCGGTGACGGGAAACATCTGTCTAAGCGGTGGTTGTGCTCGTTTGTGCGACGTCAATGAGAAGCTCAATATCTATATCGGGTGCGACTTCTGGGGGGTGGACCTCGACAACGCGTTTGTTCCGGGAGGGCGGTCGGGGTTCCTCGACGCTGCTGGAGAGCAGTACTCCGTTGTGGTGTCAAATCCCCACTCCAAATATCCGGCGGAAGTGGTCATCACGAACAACGAAATGGAAGTGCTGAACGACGCCCACGACAACCCCTTCCCGCAGACGCCGATTCTCCCTGGAGAGTTGCGGGTTTACAACCTCCCGAGGCGAGATGCCGACGGCACGGTCTTAGCTCCCCTTGCCTATCGGGTGCAGAGTTCAATTCCTATTACCGCCTACCAGTTCAATCCCCTGGACAACGAGGATGTCTTCTCCAACGATGCGTCGTTGCTCATCCCCAGCAACGTATTGGGGAAATACTACTTCGTTATGACCCGGGAGCAGACCTTCGACGATCTGCGCAGCTTCGTCACGGTGGTCGCTGTGCGGGATGATACGACGGTGAACGTGGATGTTTCGGCACCCACTTTGGTTGGAACCAACGTGAGAACCGGGGAGACCATCGAGCACATGGAGCCAGGCGACAGCCGAAGCTTCCATTTGATGGAATATGACGTCTTGAACATTGAGACCGACGAGATTGGATCGGACATGTCGGGTACGATGATTCTGGCCAACCGCAACGTGGCCGTTTTCGGGGGGAGTGAAGCCTCCAACGCCCCAAACACCAACCACTGCGACAAGCAGTTGAAGGTGTGTGAGTGGGACGGGGAGACTCCCTGCGAGTCGAACTCGGACTGCACCTCGAAGTTCAACACGTGCTGCGCCGACCATCTGGAGCAGCAGCTTTTCCCGGTGAAGACCTGGGGGCAGCACTACCTGGCGTCCAAGGCCTTCCCGAGAAATCTGGAGAAGGACGTCTACCGGATCATTGCGGCGGAAAACAACACCGTGGTGACGACGCTGCCTCCGCAGGCGAGCATTCCCGTTCTGAATCAAGGCGAATGGGTGGATTTCGAGTCCATCGAGAACTTTGAGATTCACGCCACTCGACCCATCATGGTGGGACAATTCCTGGCGGCTCAAGATGCCCCGGGTCCCAACATCGATGGGGCTCAGGAAGGGGATGCGGGGATCGGAGATCCGGCCTTCATCCTGTTGGTGCCCAACGAGCAGTTCCGCAGCGACTATGTTTTCCTGGCGCCCAACAAGTACGAGTTGGATTATGTGACGGTTGTGGTCCCGGACGGTACCAAGGTTTGGTTCGACTGCGACGAGATTGACCCCGAGCTTATCCCCGAGTCTTGTGACCCGCTGGAGACGGACCTGTTCGAGCGGTTTGGGACTGGTGCGTACTCCACCACGAAGTTCAAGATCGGCGACGGAGTTCACAAGATATATGCGGATGCACCGTCTGCGGTCTATGTGTATGGCTATGACCAGTATGTCTCCTACGGCTACCCTGCCGGATTGAACATTCAGGATCTGGGCCTCATCAAGGAACCCGGCGAACAGTAAGGTCGCCTGCTTGGGAGTATTTCAATGCATCGGTTCACAATCCCTGCCTTGTTCCTGTTGTTTCTGGCCTCTGCGTGCTCCGGTGGGTCGGAGTCCTTCGACTTGGACATCGATGCACTGTCGGATCTCGGGCCATCGGATCTCGTGACGGACGGCGGGCGGGATGCAACGGATTCTGCAAGCGACTTTCTGCCGGATCTCCCAGCGTTGGATCTTCCCGACGTGGTGGGTCCAGACGTTCCAGTCATCGAGGGGCCTTTTGAGCGTGTGAGTCTTGCCCCCACGAAGAAGTTGCTCTCTGTGTATGGTGTGGACGACGTCGTCGTTGCGGTGGGTGAAGGGGGAACTGCGTTGTGGAAGCAGGGAGGCTCGTGGTCGCCCATGGAGTCTGGAACCGGCAGGAATCTGTACGCCGTCTTTGGGGAATCCCTCCTTGATTTGTATGCAGCAGGAGAAAAGGGCACCATCCTTCGATTTGACGGGGAGCGTTGGGTTCTGGTGGAGACGGGACTGTCTTCCCTTTCCGAGGTTACTTTGCGGGGAGCGTGGGGGGAGGAAGGTCACATGTTCTTTGTCGGCGATTCCGGCACCATCGTCCACAAGTCGGGGCCCAATTGGGCCACGGAACCCAGCAGCACGAGTTACAATCTCTATTCCATCTGGGCCACCTCTTTGGTGGACGTTTACGTTGCTGCGGCTGGGGGAACCCTCCTTCGTCGTCTGGGGTCGGTGTGGAGCTCCATTCCCATCATCTCCGGCTCGGTGCAGTTGTTTGCGGTGTTTGGCTTGTCCAACTCGGACATCTGGGCTGCAGGTTCGTCGGGTGGCATAGCGTCCTACGATTTTGGGCAGTGGTCCCCAAAAGTGAGCAATGACCCCTACGGCAGAAACCTCCACGGTATCATGGCGTTTTCCCCCGAAGACGTCTGGATGGTTGGAGAGGATGGCTTGGTTGTGCACACCGAGGGAGAGAAGTGGATGGGTGTTTCCATCGAAGGGCCCTACTACAAGAACCGCACGTTCCATGGTGTCTGGGGGCATCTCGTTGAGGATGTCAGGGAAGCCTACGCCGTGGGAGAGAAGGGAGCCATCATCCGCTTTGACGGAGAGTCCTGGGTGGATGAACCGTCGGGGCCTCAGGGGGATTTCCACGACATGACCGGGGAATCGCTGGACGATGCCATCGCAGTGGGCGACGACGGTCTGGTTGTGCGGTTTGAGAATGACCGTTGGAGTGGATTGCGTCGAGTCACCGATGCGGACCTGTATGGTGTGGAGTTGCTGGACGGTGATTTCATAGCCGTGGGGACGGAGGGAGCGGTTGTCCGGATAAAGTCCCGTCACTCCGAGTTGGTGGCTTCAGGGATTCAAGAGGACCTGTATGGGGCATGCTCCAACGGCAAGTTCCTGGCTGCGGTGGGTGAGCGTGGTGCGTTCTATACGACCTCCGACGGAGAAAATTGGATGAAGGTCTCCACGGGGGTCTTCGACAACCTGCGTGATTGTGTCATGAACGACATGGGGCAGGTGATGGCGGTGGGAGATGCGGGACGGATCTTGAACCTCGCCAACAGCCAGGTTTCGGTGGTTCCAGTGGCGACTTTGGCGAACTTGTATCGGGTGACTCGATCCCCCGATGGGGGGGCCACGGTGGTTGGTGACAACGGGCTGATTCTGGTTCAGGACGGGGACGAGTGGACCCGTTTGCATGAGGAGCCGGGGGTCTTTCTCTATGGTGTGAGATGGTTTGGCAATCGCCTCGTGGCTGCTGGATGGTCCGGGAAGGTTCTGGTATATGACGGGGATGAGTTCGAGCAGTTTGATATTCCCGGTGGTGGGGTGTTGAACCAGGTGTGGGGTGTGGATGAGGACCACTGGTATTTGCTGGGTCGAGCTGGTCAGATTGTGAAGTACGCCCCGTGATGGCGCCTGGGCGCCTCAGGGGTTGAGGTGCCGAATGGGTCGAACGAACAGCTCTCCGACCCCTCTTAGCAGCTCCTTCAAGTTGGATTCCCCGGAAAACTCGATTTCATCTATCTCTCGTTGAAGTGTTCTGATTGCTTCAAGTGCTGCCGGGAGGGCTTTGGCCCGATTCATCAGTTCGATGGCCGCTGCCACGTCATCCTGGGCGGTTTGTTGGCGGGGGAGGGAGAGGATGTGAAGCAATGCCTCTCGGTCGGCAGTTCCCAGGGTCTCTAAGGAGTGAATGGCGAGGAAGGAGGGTTTTCCTTCCATGATATCGCTTCCGGGTCCGGCTCGCCCTTTGTCTCCGTAGATATCCAGAACATCGTCTTGAATCTGGAAGAGAATGCCTAGTTTCCGGCACACTTGAGACATCTCGTCCACGTAGCGGACGTCGTTGGTGAGGTGCAGCGCCCCCACCATGGGCAGGCGAAAGAGGGCTGAGGTCTTTCTTGCGACCATCTCCACGTACTGTTCGCTGGTGGTATTTCCCAGCCGAGTCTTCATGGCGAATTCTCGAGTCTGGCCGTCGATGACCTCCAGGATGGAGTCCACGAGGAGGCGGGACAGGGTCTGTCGAATGGGTTCATCCAGGATGTCTCGCAGCATCACCAGCGGGTAGAAGAGCATTGCATCGCCGAGGTTGATGGCTTGGGCTCCGGAGAATCGCTTCCAGATGGTGGGTCGACCTCGTCGAAGGGTGTCTCCGTCCTGGTAGTCGTCGTGAACCAGGGTTGCGTTGTGCAGCATCTCGCAGGCAGCGCTCCAGGGGTAGGCAGACTTAGGTGGTTTCCCCAGGGCTCGAACCAGCATCACGGGGAGGAGGGCTCGAAGCCGTTTTCCTCCGGTGGAGAGGTGGTATCTGCACATAGCAGCGAGCAGGCTCCCTTCTCCGTGGAATTGGAGGGGAAGGGTCTCCAGGTGGCGTTCGATGTCGGGGAGATCGTCTTGAATGGTCAATTCGAAGAGGTCGATTGCATCCATGGGTCTAGTGGTGCTCCTGGGGATTGGGCATTGGTGATTCCACGGCGAGGGCATCCCCGACGGCCAGCACGAGCGTTGTCGTCAAGGCCAACCCCGAGACGATGAGAATGATGGGATTCAAGGTCGCTACAGGCATAAGGATGACGATTTTCTGCAGAACGAATCCGAACACAGCCAGGGCAAAGAACAGTCGAACGGCCGCGGGGGTTCGTTTGGGCGTGGCCGGAATGAGCCCGATAAACGGAATCGGGAACATCGTTACGATGGACAGTATGCCCAACTCTCTCATGGGGCTCACCATGGCTCTCCTGGCCAGGGGGGCCACTTCTTCCGGGATGTTGCCGTACCAGATGGTCAGAAATTGGGCGTAGAACAGCCCTCCCCAGAAGAGGGAGAAGCCCAGAAACAGGGTGGCTGCGTCGACTTGCGTCGGAAGGAAACGTTTGTCCCCTTTCTGCACGAAGACCGAAGCAATGACGGCCGCCAGTCCAGTGCTGAGGAACAGTGCTTCCACGAATTGAAGGGGGGCGAACATGGTGCTTAGCCAGGGGTACTCGAAGGACATGAGCCAGTCCATGGCGACCAGGGTCTGAGAGAGCACAAATGCCAGGGCGTAGAAGATGGCGATTCTGGTCGTGTTGGAGCTCTTCTTGAGGGTGCTGCGGCGAAGGAGCCAGGCGAGGCCGGCGGTGAGGAGCAGCACGCCGACGTTGCGTGCCACGAAGAGCCCCTCGGTCATCCAGGCGTTGGGTGGATGTTCGGTCCAGGGATACGGGGCCAGGTTCATGGCGTGGGCCACAAAGAGGAACGGGGTGAGGAGTTGCAGCCACCACATGGACAGGAGCTTGTTTCCAATGGGGGACAACCAGTTCCCTTCGGAAATCTGGGCGGCCGCTGCCAGGGCAATGATGCCCTGGGCGAATGCGTTAAAGACAAGCAAGACGACCAGGAAAGAAGCGTCGGTATCGCTCTTGAGGGTCAGGTTCAGGGCAAAGACGATGAGCACCGAGGCGATTCCCGCCAGCATGGACTTCTTCATGACTGGCCCTCCTCGTCAAGATCCTCGTCTCCCCCTTCTTCGACAATGACGAACTGGTTGTAGTGTTCCTCGGGGTTCAAGATGGAGTGAACGTCGGGGAGTCGGGCCAGATGGAGGAACCCCAGCTTTGTCACGACACCTCCCAGAAGGATGGTGGTTTCAAAGGCGATAACGATGAAGGCCGTGATGCTGAATATGGGCTTTCCTCCAGTGAGGAGGGGATAGTCCCATACGGTGAAGAGGACGAATCCGAGCCCCCCGAACAGTCCTAGAAGGGCGCCGGCTAACGCGAAGAACCGCACGGGGCTTTCGGGGATCTTTAGAATTTCCTCCACCTCGTGGACGTGAAACGGGGTGCGGGTATCGAGGCGTTCCGGGGGGACTCCGGAGTCCACTCGTTCACGAAGTTTTTCGATGAAGGGCTGCTTGTCGTCAAATGCCCAGCGCTTGCTCATGACTGCTGCTCCTTGACTTCCGTAACGGAGAGCACGGGAAGTACCTTGGTGAAGATCAAGAAGAAGGTGAAGAACATGCCGAAGCTCCCGACGGTGATTCCCACTTCGATGAGCGACGGATAGTAGTTCCCCCAGTTGTTGGGGTCGTAGTCTCTGGCCAGGGAGGTCACGATGATAACGAAGCGCTCGAGCCACATACCGATATTGACAAAGATTGAGAGCACAAACAGCAGTTTGAGGTTCGAGCGAAACTTCTTGAAGAACACCAGCAGAGGGAGAATCGAGTTGCATAAGACCATCATCCAATAGAAGTACCGATAGTCTCCCAGGAGTCGGAAGCTGAAATGGAAGGTCTCGTAGGGGTTACCGGAATAGTACGCCATGGCCCATTCGACGGCATAGGAGAAGGAGACGATGAGGGAGGTGAAGAGCATGACCTTTGCGAGGCGTTCGAAGTGGTCCACGGTGATGTACTTCTCGAGTCCCAGGATCTTGCGCATGGGTATGACCAGGGTCATGACCATGGCCGTTCCAGAGAAGATCGCTCCGGCCACGAAGTACGGGGCGAAGATCGTAGTGTGCCACCCGGGGATGACGCTCATGGCGAAGTCCCAGGAGACCACCGAGTGCACGGAGATAACCAGGGGGGTCGCAAAGGCAGCGAGGAACATGTAGAGCTTGGCGTAGTGGCTCCACTGCTTGGAAGTTCCTTTCCAGCCCAAGGAGAGGGCGGAGTAGACCTTCTTGCGCAGTCCCGTGGCGTGTTGTCGAACGATGGCGAGGTCGGGGATGAGTCCAACAAAAAAGAAGATTGCCGAAATGGTGAGGTAGGTAGTTACGGCCCAGACGTCCCATTCCAGCGGGGAGCGGAAGTTGGCCCAGAGTTGGCGCTGGTTCGGGTATGGGAAGAGCCAGTAGAAGAACCAGGTGCGTCCCAGGTGTATCAGAGGGAACAACCCGGCTGTCAACACCGCAATGACGGTCATGGCCTCGGCCGATCGGTTGAAGCTGCTCCGGAATCGAGCTCGAAAGAGAAACAGGACGGCGGAGATGAGGGTTCCCGAGTGGGCAATCCCGACCCAGAAGACGAAGTTGGTGATATAGACTCCCCATCCAACCGGGTGGGTAATGCCGGCCACCCCCATCCCTCGAGCTATCTGGACTCCCCAGCAAGCCAGCCCGGTTATGAACATCAGGCTGGATACCGTGAGGGCGACCCAGAAAAGCCCCGACGGGCGCTTCATAGCCGCCAATACATCCAGGTCAAGGCGGTCACCGAAAGACTTAGTGGTCATGGTTGTGTCCTCCCTGTTTGCGATCCTTCAGGTAGTACACGGCTGGTTCAGTGCCGATGTCCTCCAGAACCCGATACCTTCGGGGGGCCTCTGTCTCGCCAAAAGCCTTCTCGAAGACCTTTGCCTCGGTTGACTTGAGGTTTCCGAAGACGATTGCCTGGGTGGGGCAGGTTTGTGCGCACGCTGTGGTGATGTCGCCGTCATTGGCAAGGCGGTTCTCATCCTTAGCGTGGTCCTTTCCGGCGCGAATGCGCTGAATGCAGAAGGTGCACTTTTCCATGACCCCCGACGGGCGCTTGGACAAGTCGGGGTTGAGCATCTTGTCCAGCGGTTCGGGCCATTCGTACTCGAACCAGTTGAAGCGTCGGGCTTTGTAAGGACAGTTGTTAGAGCAGTAGCGGGTGCCCACGCATCGGTTGTAGACCTGGGTGTTGAGTCCTTCGGGGCTGTGCATTGTGGCGTACACCGGGCAGACCGGTTCGCACGGGGCGTTGTCGCACTGCTGGCACATGAAGGGGAGGAACAGGGGCTGGTTGGGGGAGTAATCGTAGAAGGTCTCGATGCGCATCCAGGAGATCTCTCGCCCTTTGATGTGCTCTTCTTCCCCGGTCATCGGGAGGTTGTTCTCGACGTAGCATGCTCCGACGCAGGCGCCGCATCCAATGCACTTGTCCAGGTCCACCGAGAGTCCCCAGCGGTACGTTGGGTGAACATTGTCAGGGTAAAGGGTGCGATGGTCGGTGACGGAGTGTTCGAAGGCGCTGTCGTGGGGGAACACTCCCCGTCCTTTGGCGTTCAAAGAGCCGCTGAGGACCGCCAGGGTCTTCTTTTGGCCGGTGCTTTCGAAGGCTTGTGCGGGAATGACCGGTGACCACCGACCTTTGGCATCGTGGGGCCACTGGAAGCCGGCGAGGTTGGCGATGGACACCGCGGCCGTTCCCTTGTCTAGAAAGGGAAGAAGCCGAACGGGCAGCTCTACGTCCCCGTTGTCTGTGGCAACCTTCACGATGCTTCCATCTTCAATTCCCATTGCGTTGCCGTCGTCCATGGAGAGAACCATGTTGTCGCCGTACGAAACCACGGTGAGTGGCTCGGGGATTTCGTGAAGCAGAGGAAGTGGCTTGCTGCGTCCGTCGAAGTGCCGAATGCTGGGAGTTGCGACCAGGAACGGGCCTTTTGGGGTGGGAGGGAAGTTCAGGGCTTGGACGGCCAGGCGCGCCTC
>CALFHQ010000449.1 GCA_937876385.1 uncultured Pseudomonadota bacterium | reverse complement strand
CAAGGATGGCGACAAGCTCGCCCCTGGAAACGGCCCCCGGACGAAGACAGCACCAAACGCCGTTCTCAAAGGAGAGCAACGTGGAGGGCTCTCCCTGGGCCACTCGTTGGGTATCCACCGCACCGTCCACACGCTCCTTCACCCTCAAGTCGATCTCATGGAAGGCGTGGGGAGGGGGGGATCCTGTAAGGTTGGCGGAGGTGCTCAGGAGGAACCCATCAACCCCTTTGGCCAACAGAGTGGCAGACTCCACCGCCGACACCCGCAAGCCCACGCGACCGTCCAAGCCGGCCACATCGGCCAGTCGCCGGTCCAACACGGGAACCACCAGGGTCAAGCCGCCGGGCCAGAAGCGCCCAGCCAGTTCTCGAAGTCCCGGCAACTCACCGTCCACCACGTTCAAAGCACGTTCCACGCTATCGCACAGCACCGGAAAGGGCCGAGGGGAGTCAATCCCTTTGGCAGCAAGAACTTGAGCGGCAACTTCGGGATTGCGAGCGTCCCCACCAACCCCCCAGAGAGTCTCCGTGGGGTAGAGCACCACCGCGCCATTGGCGCACTGATTGGCACCCTCTTCAACGGACCAGAGGTTCATAAGATGCCTACTTTGTCAGCAAGTAAAACCACGAAGGGTCTCCCCAATGCAATCGATCAAGTCGCTGGCGCTGGTGGAGTGAATTCCATGCCGGGCACCAGCCAACTCACCAGCCCGGCCGTGAAGCCACGTCCCGGTTCGAGTGGCGCCTTCCGGGGACATTCCCATGGCAAGAAGGGCCCCCAACATCCCGGTGAGGACATCCCCACTTCCAGCCTTCGCCAGACATGGAGACCCTGAGAGGTTAATTGCCAGACACCCTTCAGGAGCAGCAACAATGGAGTGAGCTCCTTTCAACACAAGATGAACCCCCAGCTCCCGGGCCACTTCCGCCGCGACACCAAGACGGTTCTGGTTCACTTGAGACGCTGAGGACTCCAAGAGTCGTCCCATCTCCCCTGGATGCGGCGTGAGAAGCACGGGGGCTTCTCGTTTCTGGACCAGGGCCTGCAAAGAAGGAAGCACCGAGATGGCATCCGCATCGAGAAGCAACGGAAGATCCGACTCGGTGAGGAACCACGAGACGATTCGCCGGGTGCCCGCCGTGGCACCCAAACCCGGGCCAATTGCCACTGCCGTCTTCCCCTCGACAACACGTTCCAGGAACAACAGGTCGGGAGTCTCGGCGTCGAAGCCTTCCACCATGACGTCGGGGATCAGCCCCTCGATTTGGGTCGCCAGCTCTTGATGAGTCGCTACTGAAACCATTCCGACGCCTGTCTTCAGTGCTGCTTTGGCGCTCAACAGCGCGGCACCTCCCTTTCCCGAAGAGCCTGCAATTACCAGAAGGTGTCCCATGCGCCCCTTGTGCGTATTGCACTCCCTGGGAGGGATCGGGGGCACATCGTCGGGGCCACCCAAGAGATCCACCCCGTCTGCGGTATCCAGAACAAAGCGCGGAATGGAAATCTCCACAATGTGAATTCGCCCTGCGTTGTTTGCACCAGGGAAGAGATAGAGCCCGGTCTTGGGGGCTCCAAAGGTGGCCGTCGCATCGGCTCGAAAGGCGTCCCCCAAGGTCCGCCCGTTGTCGGCGTGGACTCCCGTGGGAATATCCACAGCGAACCGGAAGGCATCCAGCCGGTTCGCGTAGCGAACCAATTCCAGATACACCCCCTGCAGGTCCGATGACACACCGGTTCCCAACAAGGCGTCCACAATCGCGTCGAATGGACCGTAATCGGCCAGCAATCCTTCTACCTCAGATTCCTCCTCCAGAAGCACCGTGGGAAGCTGCATGGAGTGGGCAACACCGGCGTTGACACGAGCATCCCCGGACAATTCATCCAAAGCCCGCGTGGCACCGATGGAGACCTCGAACCCGGAATTGTAGAGATGCCGGGCAATGACATAGCCATCCCCGCCGTTGTTCCCTGGGCCACACAAGACGAGAACCCTCTTGGCCCTTCGATCGTCCAGGTATTGCTTCAAAATCGCAAAGGCGCCACGCCCGGCATTCTCCATGAGGATCAGTCCCGGAATCTGAACCTGTTCGATGGCCATCTCGTCGAGACGACGCATTTCTTCAGCCCGCACCGCTTTCATGGAGACCCCCTTCGACTATTCAACGTCCATTGCGTCGATCATCTCGCCCACTGCTTCCTCGAACCCCAAAAGAATGGCTCGAGCCACGAGGCTGTGACCGATGTTCCCTTCTTCGATTTCTTCAATGGCTGCGATGGGGCCGCCGTTGGTCAGATCCAACCCATGGCCGGCGGCCACCTCAAGGCCCAACTCGTGGGCGTAGCGAGCGGCGGCCTCGATGGCTTCCAACTCCCTTACCAACTCCTCCTCGGTGACGGCGTCGCAATATCGGCCAGTGTGCAACTCCACAGCATCGGCCCCAACAGCGTGAGACGCTTCAATCTGCTTGCGGTCGGCATCCACGAAGAGGCTCACGGCGATCCCCGCTTCCTGAAGCTTCGACACCGCCCGTGCGATGGACTTCTGGTTTCCCGCCACATCCAGCCCCCCTTCCGTGGTCAACTCTTCCCGCTTCTCGGGAACCAGGGTCACCCGGTCCGGGCCCACATCCACCGCCACATTCACCATCTCCTCGGTGGCGGCCATCTCCAGATTCAACGCAGTTTGAACCATCTCCCGCATCACCTCCAGATCTCGGTCCTGGATGTGGCGGCGGTCCTCCCGAAGGTGGATCGTAATCTGGTCTGCACCAATCCGCTCGGCCAGCAAGGCGGCGAACACCGGGTCCGGGTACCGTGTGCCCCGGGCCTGACGGATCGTTGCCACGTGGTCCACATTGACTCCCAGTCTCTTGCGATACATAGCGTTTCCTCCTCGCATTTTCGTTGACTGTGCGCTCTGGTTATCGGAAATGCCACCCGAAAAGTCAATTGGAGATTGCCCCCTTTCATTCCATACCCAACGGTACTAGAATCGCATCCGTGGACTCCA
>CALFHQ010000448.1 GCA_937876385.1 uncultured Pseudomonadota bacterium | reverse complement strand
GGCATCCACCTGCTCCGACAAGCCCAAGGCCGCTCGGTGTCTCGTTCCCACCCAGGCTTCGACTTCTTTTCGAGTGGTCAGAGGCAGGATCACCCCGGCGGCTGTGATTCGCCCCTTCGAGACGATCACGGCGCCGTCATGGGTCGGATTTTCATGCTCTGGCAAGAAGAGGGCAAAGAGCAGCTCCTTGCTGATAACGGCATCCACGGCGATTCCGGAATCGCTGGAGAAGGTATCGAGGGTAGCGTTTCGCTCGATGACGATGAGGGCTCCCAGGCGCTTGGAGGAGAGGGAGCGCACGGCCTTGACTACTTCTTCGAGAGAGCCGGTAGCGGTGGACGAGCGGGTTCTCATGACCTGATCCAGCCAGCGGAATCGTGCGATGCTGCGTCGAATATCGTCCTGATACAGGATGACCACCATCAAGAAGATGACACTCCAAAACTTGTCCAGGAGCCAACGGAAGGTGGGGAGGTCGAAGAAGCGCTCCTGCGCCACCAGATAGGTTCCCATGAGGACCAGCAGGAGGATGAGCAGATGCACGGTACGAGTGCCCTTGGTCGCTGCCAGAATCTGGTAGATCACAAAGGCGACAACAAAGATATCGAGAAGCTGTTTGAAAATATCGTAAGTGGTCCCGAAGAACATTCGGCGCCCTGTATCGATTCGTGTTTGGTGCCCGTCTAGTAAGACATTCCGCCGAAACAGTCTTACACTTGCCAGACCACTGCGTCAACTACTCTGGCTACATGCCGCATGGCCTTGACGTCATGAACACGCACGATGTGTGCACCAGAAGCGGCGCAAACGGCGACGGCTCCGGCAGTTCCCCAAAGTCGTTCTTCGGGGGGCACATCGAGGAGTTCTCCCAGAAAACGCTTTCTGGAAGGTCCCACCAGAAGGGGATAGCCCATCCCCAGAAATTGAGGAAGGCCACGAAGAAGTTCCAGGTTATGCTCCAGAGCCTTTCCAAAGCCGAGACCCGGGTCGATGATGATGCGGTCTCTCTTGACGCCGAACCCGATGGCAAACCGAATGCGCTCGTTTAGAAACGCCAGGACGTCTTCAACGACTTCCACATAGGTGGGTTCATCCTGCATCGTCTCCGGGGGCCAGATGGCGTGCATGAGCACCACGGGACAACCCGTTTGGGCGACCACCTTCACCATCCCCTCGTCCCCACGCAAAGCGGTTACATCGTTGATGATGGAAGCCCCGACGTCCAGGGCGCTGCGAGCCACGGACGCTTTGTAGGTATCCACAGAGATGGGAACAGAGACTCGCTTTGCCACCGCTTCCACCACGGGGAGGAGTCGTCGTTTCTCTTCTTCTACGTCGAGTCGGGGGGAGCCTGGACGGGTGGATTCTCCACCGATATCGATAAAATCCGCCCCTTCGGCCTCAAACTGCTCGGCTCGGGCCACGGCGTCGTCCACCCCGGACAGCGTGCCCCCGTCGTAGAAGGAGTCCGGGGTCACGTTCAATATCGCCATGATTCGAGTCTGATCCAGACTGATGGTTCGGTCCGGCATGGATACGGTGCGGCAATCAGGCATCGGGCTTTTCCTGGTCTGCCGAGAGAGTGGCTTCCGGCTGCGTCGCCTGGGGCTCCTCCTCTCCCGGTGAGACAGCGAGGGCGTCTTCGGGGGCTTCGGCGTCTTCTGGGGCTTCGGTCCCTTCGGGGGCTTCGTCCCTTGCCACGACCCTGGCTTCTTCTTCGGCGGCCAAGGCTGCCTGGCGGTTGTTCGAGCGAATGATGGCGTCCTCTCTCGGGGCCACTCCGTGCCGCTCCAACACTTCCTCAATCTCGTTTCGAGTGAGGGATTCCTTTTCGATAAGCGTCTCCGCCAGGTCGTCCAGAATCGTTCGGTGCTCGGCGAGGATATGCCACGCCCGATCGTAGGCCTCGTGAACCAACCGCTTGATCTCTCGGTCCACTCGCTGGGCCACGGCTTCGGAATGTGAACGCTGCTTGGCTAAGTCGCGTCCCAGAAAGACTTCGTCGTCCTTGGCTTCAAAGGCCACGGGGCCGAGGTTGCTCATTCCCCATTCGGTGACCATCCGACGAGCCCACTGGGTGGCTCGCATGATGTCGTTGCCCGCTCCGGTAGTCTGCACGCCGAAGACGAGTTCTTCTGCCACCCGTCCACCCATGAGCATGGACATCATCTCTTCCAACCAGTCTCGGGAGTAGTTGTGCCGATCCCGCTCGGGCATTACTTGCGTGAGTCCCAATGCCCCACCCCGAGGAATAATGGTGACCTTGTAGAGGGGGTCTGTGTGGGTAAGGAATCGAGCCACCAGAGCGTGACCGGATTCGTGGTACGCAGTGGTTCGCTTTTCTTCCTCGGTGAGCACGGTACTGCGGCGCTCCGAACCCATAAGGACCTTGTCCTTCGCCTCGTCCATGTCCTCCCCTGTGATCTGGTCGTGCCCTCGACGTGCTGCCAAGAGGGCTGCTTCGTTCACCAGGTTGGCCAGATCGGCTCCGGAGAAGCCCGGTGTCCCACGAGCGATGTTCTCCAGGTTGACGTCGGTGCCCAGGGGCTTGTTGACACTGTGCACCTTGAGGATGCCCAGCCGCCCGTTCATGTCGGGGAGGGGAACCATGACCCGCCGGTCAAATCGACCGGGACGAAGGAGCGCCGGGTCCAGCACATCGGCACGGTTCGTGGCCGCTATGAGAATCACCCCCTCGTTGGACTCGAATCCGTCCATTTCCACGAGGAGTTGGTTCAACGTCTGCTCCCGCTCGTCGTGGCCGCCGCCCAGCCCAGCACCTCGGTGGCGCCCGACGGCATCAATTTCGTCGATAAAGATGATGCACGGGGCGCTCTTCTTGCCCTGCTCAAAGAGGTCTCGAACTCGAGAGGCTCCAACACCGACGAACATCTCGACGAAATCGGAACCCGAGATGGAGAAGAAGGGAACCCCCGCTTCACCCGCCACTCCTCTGGCCAGCAACGTCTTTCCAGTTCCCGGAGGACCCAGCAGCAGAACTCCCTTTGGAATTCGACCACCAAGGCGAGTGTATTTCTTGGGGTCCTTCAAAAAGTCCACGATCTCCCGCAGCTCATCCTTGGCCTCTTCGATTCCTGCGATGTCATCGAAGGTCACCTTCTTTGAACTCTCGTGGAGGAGTCGGTGGCGGCTCTTCCCGAAGCTCATCGCCTTCCCGCCGCCTGACTGAAGCTGTCGAATGAACAGGAAGAAGATAAGGAGGAGGAGAATCATGGGAATCCAAGAGATGAGGAACCGTGCCCAGAAGCTGTCCCCCTCCTCTGCCTCGTTCTTCAGTGCGATTCCGTAGAAGAGGAGTTCCGACTCCATCTCCTTGATGTCTCCAGAGGTCTTCTTGGGCTTCTCCGAGTAGTAGTCGACCTTGATGCTGTTGCCCCGAACCTCAATTTCTTTCACTTTGCTGTGGATGCGTTCGGCCGTATCCCAATCAGAGGGAACTTCCAGCGCAGCGCGCAGGAACTCCGAAAAAGAGATCGTCCGAGGTTCGGCGGCCGCCACCTCCGGCTTCGACTTCGCTTTGTCCTTTGCGGGCTCTGCCTTTGCTTCGTCCGTTGCAGGCTGCGATGCACTCTCAGGCTTGGCCGCTTCGGTTGCCGCTGCTGTCTTCTCCTCACCCCCGGCAAAGGAAACCTGAACCCCCTTTCTCAGGAGCAACACTCGGTAGTCTCCGAGGACTTCAACATCCCCTTCCGTTCGAAAAGGGGTGCCATCGGTCAACAGACCGGTGATTTGGGAACCACGAACTTCGAAAGATTGCACCCCGCTGAGGGGTTTCCCTTCCAGGTTCTCGAACTGTCGGGCGTCTCGCACAAACTCGGAAAAGGGAATCTCATCCCCGTCACCAGATTGCTTGACGTACTGAAAAACCACGATGAAGCCAACAAACAGTATGGCCCATAGCAGTATGGTCTTGAAACGACTTCTGTCTTCTTTCATATCGGGACGGTCCTCACGATTGCGGAGTCCTCAAGGCGTCGTGCCGGAAATGCTCCAAAGAAACTTTTGGCCTTCAACACTTAATAAGAATGGGTGGTTTTGTCAAGCAATCCCGGTGACTGAAGCGCCTCCGGCACGGCCAGAGCAGGAAACTTTAAAGAAAGTTCATTTTCCTGGGAACCTTCCTGAATCCTGTGTGTCACTGCCCCCTTGTGAAGACCCTGGGTGCGCCGAAAACCCAGTCTGCCACGGGCGGACGAATGCTTTGCGGAAAGTAGTGTCGGTGCATCCGGGGTCTCTGCTGTTAAAGGGACGAAGCCCGCCAAAACAAGCATCAAACTCCCCGGAAGGCCCTATCCCACCACGCTGACGCTTACTTTTCGGCTGTGGGCCCGGGTTCGGTGCTCCCAGAGGTAGATTCCCTGCCAGGTTCCCAGCGTGCACTTTCCACCGGAAATGGGAATGGAGATAGAAGGTTGCGACAGGATGGAGCGAATATGCCCGGACATGTCATCGGGGCCCTCGCTGCTGTGCAGGAACATCGGATCGCCGTCCTTCACCAACTGGCCGAACCACGATTCGAGGTCCGTGCGTACGTCGGGGTCGGCATTTTCGCAGATGATAAGGGACGCGCTGGTGTGTTGCACAAAGACAGAGCACAGGCCTTGGTCGATGCCGGCGTCCGCTACGACCTGCTCCACTTGACGGGTGATATCGGTTGTTCCTCGTCCCTCGGTGGGGACGGAAAATGTCACGGTGTAGCCCAACAGAACCTCCTAAAGACGAGTCCGAGGGAAACAGAACCACACGGAGCGTCCGATGTCAATGGAATGGGGAGGGGTGCTTTCCCGCCCTCTTGTCACAGGGGAATGTTTCCGTGCTTCTTCCAGGGACGCTGGACCTCTTTGGACATAGCAGCTTCCAGGGCCTTGATGAGAGCGGGTCGGGTCTTTGCCGGCTCGATGATATCATCCAGATAGCCGTGCTCCGCCGCAACGGTGGGGTTGGCCAGGCGGTCTCGATAGTGCTGGACCAATTCCTGGAATTTGGCTTTGGGGTCTTCGGCTGCTGCCAGTTCCTTGCGATAGATGATGTTCACCGCCCCCTCGGGTCCCATCACAGCGATTTCTCCGGGGGGCCAGGCGACGTTGTAGTCAGCTCCCAGGTGTTTGGAGTTCATCACACAGTATGCACCGCCATACGCCTTGCGGGTAATCACCGTCAATTTGGGGACGGTAGCCTCGCTGAAGGCGTAAATGAGCTTGGCACCGTGGCGGATGATTCCACCGTGTTCCTGCTTGGTTCCCGGAAGGAATCCCGGGACATCTTCCAGGGTGATGAGGGGGATATTGAAGGCGTCGCAGAATCGAACGAAGCGGGCTCCCTTCGTGGACGCCGGGATGTCCAGAACGCCGGCCATCCACGCCGGTTGGTTGGCAACCACACCGACGGCATAGCCACCCAGTCGGGCAAAACCGATGAGGAGGTTCTTTGCGTAGTGGGGCTGCACTTCGAGGAATTCCCCGTCATCGAACACCGACTTGATAACCTTCTTCATGTCATAAGGGCGTGCCGGGCTGTCGGGAATGAGAGAGTTCAGTTCCTCATCGATGCGGTCCACGGGGTCTGTCGGCTCCACGAAGGGGGGCTTCTCCAGGTTGCTTGAAGGGACAAAGCTCAACAGGGCCTTCAGGGTGTCCAGGGTTTCCTTCTCGTCCTTCAAGGCGAAGTGAGCAACCCCACTCTTCTGGTTGTGGGTCATCGCGCCGCCCAACTGCTCGAAAGTCACCTCTTCACCGGTGACCGCTTTAATCACCTGGGGCCCCGTGATGAACATGTGAGACGTGTCTCGGGCCATCAAGATGAAGTCGGTGATGGCCGGAGAGTACACTGCCCCCCCGGCGCAAGGCCCCATGATGACGCTGAACTGAGGAACGACACCGGAAGCAGCGGTGTTTCGATAGAAGATGTCGGCGTAACCGGCGAGACTCTCCACCCCTTCCTGGATCCGAGCGCCCCCGGAATCGTTGAGGCCGATAACCGGGCCTTTGTTGCGAATGGCGAGATCCATCACTTTGCAAATCTTCTCGGCGTGGGCCTTGCCCAATGCGCCGCCAAAGACGGTGAAGTCCTGGGCGAACACGTAGACGGTGCGCCCCGCCACCTTTCCATATCCGGTGACCACGCCGTCTCCCAGCGGTCGGCTGGCGTCCAGACCAAATTCATGGCTCTGGTGCCGCACGAAACAATCGAGTTCCTGGAAGGTCCCCTC